>NZ_JBFUBK010000008.1:0-123713 GCF_056405815.1 Pseudomonas sp. P1_F1_2
TCGTGAAACGTGCGGCGGTATTTTTTCAGCCGGATCCGGGTTTCAGGGTGTACGTCGGCTTCGTCGCCGAACGCAGCCTTCGGCAGCTGCTACACGGGCCAGGTTGCCCACAAAAAGGAGTCACCGCACTATGAGCCGCGCCCCAGACACATGGATTCTGACCGCCGACTGCCCAAGCATGCTCGGCACCGTGGACGCGGTGACCCGCTTTCTGTTCGAGCAGGGCTGCTACGTCACCGAACACCATTCCTTTGATGACCGGCTCTCGGGCCGTTTTTTCATTCGTGTGGAGTTTCGCCAGCCCGACGGCTTCGATGAACAGTCGTTTCGCGCAGGTCTTGTCGAGCGCGGTGACGCCTTCGGCATGCTCTTCGAGCTGATACCGCCGCACCATCGACCGAAAGTGGTGATCATGGTCTCCAAGGCCGATCACTGCCTCAACGATTTGCTCTATCGCCAACGCATTGGCCAGTTGTCGATGGACGTGGTCGCCGTGGTCTCCAATCACCCGGACCTCAAGCCGCTGGCCGACTGGCACCAGATTCCGTACCACCACTTCCCGCTGGACCCGAACGACAAGCCGTCACAGGAGCGTCAGGTCTGGCAGGTGATCGAAGAGTCCGGCGCCGAACTGGTGATTCTCGCCCGCTACATGCAGGTGTTGTCCCCGGAGCTGTGCCGCAAGCTCGATGGCAAGGCGATCAACATTCATCACTCCCTGCTGCCCGGATTTAAAGGCGCCAAGCCTTATCACCAGGCCTACAACAAGGGCGTGAAACTGGTCGGCGCGACGGCGCATTACATCAACAACGACCTGGACGAAGGGCCGATCATTGCCCAGGGCGTGGAGGCTGTTGATCACAGTCATTACCCGGAAGATCTGATCGCCAAGGGGCGGGATATCGAAGGGCTGACCCTGGCCCGGGCCGTGGGTTATCACATTGAGCGGCGGGTGTTTTTGAACGCCAATCGCACCGTCGTTCTTTAGATCGCCATCGCGGGCAAGCCCGCTCCCACAGGGTTTGGGTCGTTCACAAACCTTGGGCCCACCCAGATCCACTGTGGGAGCGGGCTTGCCCGCGATGAGGCCAAAACAGACAACGTAAGACAAACAGCAATAACCCGAGCAATCAACGCGCCGCCGACCCATGGCGACGCGACCGCTACATAAAAACAACAGCGAGGTGAAAGCATGTCTGGCAATCGTGGTGTGGTGTATCTCGGCAATGGCAAAGTCGAAATACAGAAAATCGACTATCCAAAAATGCAGGACCCGCGCGGCAGGAAGATTAACCACGCTGTCATCCTGCGTGTGGTGTCCACCAACATCTGTGGTTCCGACCAGCACATGGTGCGTGGCCGTACTACCGCTCAAACCGGCCTGGTACTGGGCCACGAGATCACCGGTGAAGTGATCGAGAAGGGCAGCGACGTCGAAAACCTGCAAATCGGCGACCTGGTCTCGGTGCCGTTCAACGTGGCTTGCGGGCGCTGCCGTTCCTGCAAGGAAATGCACACCGGTGTCTGCCTCAGCGTTAACCCGGCGCGTCCGGGCGGTGCTTACGGTTATGTCGACATGGGCGACTGGACCGGCGGCCAGGCTGAATACGCGATGGTGCCGTATGCCGACTTCAACCTGCTGAAACTCCCGGATCGCGATCGCGCGATGGAAAAAATCCGCGACCTGACTTGCCTCTCAGACATCCTGCCGACCGGTTACCACGGCGCCGTGACGGCCGGTGTCGGCCCAGGCAGCACCGTGTACATCGCCGGTGCCGGCCCGGTCGGCCTGGCCGCGGCGGCTTCTGCTCGCCTGCTGGGTGCTGCGGTGGTAATCATCGGTGACGTCAACACCGTTCGCCTGGCGCATGCCAAGGCTCAAGGTTTTGAAATCGCCGACCTGTCCCTGGACACCCCGCTGCACGAACAAATCGCTGCATTGCTGGGCGAACCGGAAGTGGATTGCGCCGTCGACGCCGTCGGCTTCGAAGCCCGCGGTCATGGCCATGACGGCGTGAAACACGAGGCTCCGGCCACCGTGCTCAACTCGTTGATGGGCGTCGTGCGTGTTGCTGGCAAGATCGGTATTCCGGGCCTGTACGTGACGGAAGATCCGGGCGCTGTCGATGCCGCCGCAAAAATGGGCAGCCTGAGCATCCGCTTCGGTCTGGGCTGGGCCAAATCCCACAGCTTCCACACTGGCCAGACGCCGGTGATGAAGTACAACCGCCAACTGATGCAGGCGATCATGTGGGACCGTATCCACATTGCCGATATCGTCGGTGTTGAAGTCATCAGCCTGGACGACGCGCCACGTGGTTATGGCGAGTTCGATGCGGGCGTGCCGAAGAAATTTGTGATCGATCCGCACAAACTGTTCAGCGCGGCGTAAGCCCCCACGCAAAACAAAACGGCGACCTTCGGGTCGCCGTTTTTTATGGCTGAGATGATCGTTCCCACGCTCTGCGTGGTAACGCCTCCTGTGACGCTCTGCGTCCCGGGCTGCATTCCCACGCGGAGCGTGGGAACGATCATTAAAGGGCCGCCAACGCTCCTTGATATAGAACGGGTCCCGTTGGTTGCCCCGTCGGCGAACCACCCTTCGGCTCAAGACTGACCGCCAACGCAATCGGTTTGCCAATCAGCGCCTTCTGCACGTCGCTCAGTTCAACCTTGCCTTTACCGCCCGCCGGAATTACCCCAAGGGAAATCGGCTTGCCATCCGCTGGAATCGCCCACAACTCCAGACTTCGCCCCGGATCAACCGCTGCCAGCGTCAGCGGCTCAACGTTCAAATAATCCTCATGCGCTTCAACCTTCAGCGCAGGCTGCGCGTCGGCAGTCAGCAGCGTGGCGCTGTAACGCGCACTGTCGCGGTTATAAATCACACCCAACGTCACGGCGATCACCAGCGAGCAAACCGCCGCCGTCACTCGTAACCAGCTCCAGAACTGACGTTTTTCCGGCATGTGCAGCACTTGCGGCTCAATCCGCGCCGTAATTCCCTGCCACACCCGATCTGGCACCGGCTGCTCGGGCAGCGCTTCGGTCAAACTGGCCAGGCTTTCCTGCCACTGCGCTAATTCCGCACGAAGCGCCGCGTCTTCCAGCAACAGCTGTTCGAAACGCCGACGAGCGGCAGAGGGCATCAAGCCAATGGCGTAATCGGCGGCGAGGGCGCGGCGCAGGGTCGGGGTTTGATAGTTCATGATTCAAGGCACCTGCGCAGTCGCTCCATACCGCGGCGGATCCAGGATTTCACCGAGCCCAACGGCGCGGCCAGGTGTTCGGCGAGCTCAGAGCAGGACAACCCCTGAAAGTAAGCCACGGTGATCGATTGACGCTGCATGCCGTCGAGGCTTTCCAGGCAGCGGTTCAAGGCGTTGGCCTCACGGGCACTGCTGAGTTGTTCGTGGGCCGATGGGCTTTCATCCACCAGCGCCTGTTCTTCAAGGTCACTCAACGGCCGGTCGCGGTGTTTGCGCAACTGATCGATCGCCTGATGACGGGTGATGTTGATCATCCAGGTCAGCGGTGCCGACAGATGCGCCTCGTAGCGCGAGGCGTTGTTCCAGATGCGCACAAAGCTTTCCTGCAGCACTTCTTCAGCTAGATCCGGCCGCCCCATGAAACGCAGCGCTACGCCATGCAGGCGTGGGCCGACGCTGCGGTAAAGCGTCTCGAAAGCGCGGCGGTCACCCAGTGAACACTGGGCCAACAACTGCCTGAGCTGATCGGCGTCGGCGGTGGAAATAGCAGTTCTCCAGACAGTCGAGGGTGCGGTGGTGGGCTGCGTGCGGGGCCGGTTGCAGGCAGAGGTTAGTTCACTGCGTGCGGTTGTTCCATTCACGGCCGGACACCTCGAAAAGACCCGCCGACCCCGATGGACGGGGTCGGCGGTATGGCTCAGCCTTTCGGCATCAGCACTTTGTCGATGACCTGAATCACGCCGTTGGACTGGTATACGTCGTAGGTGGTGATGTCGGCGACGTCACCTTTTTCATCCTTGATGGTGATGTTGTGCGGGCCGTTCATCGTCGCCCAGAGCTTGCCGCCGGCAACGGTGGTGAGCTCGGTCTTGCCGCCCCCAGCCTTGATCTTCTCGGCCAGAGTCTTCATGTCGAGCGTGCCGGCGACCACGTGGTAGGTCAGGAGTTTGCTCAACGCGGCTTGGTTTTCAGGTTTGAGCAACGTATCGACTGTCCCTGCGGGCAGGGCCGTGAACGCCGAGTTGACCGGGGCGAACACGGTAAACGGACCTTTGCCTTTGAGGGTCTCCACTAAGCCTGCGGCTTTCACGGCGGCGACCAGGGTGGTGTGGTCGGCGGAGTTCACCGCGTTATCGATGATGTCCTTGCTCTGCATCATGCTTTGGCCGCCGACGATAACAGCGTGGCTCGTGTCTGCCGCTTGCACGGTGTTCAGGACGAGTCCGCCACCAAGGGCCAGGGTCAGCAGGCTGGCAATCAACGGCGTTTTGATCGATGTGTGTTTCATGGTGATGATCCTCGTGAAGGGAATCGGCCAGGATTGTCTGTCCGTGCTTGATATACGCGGGCGGGGCCAGACTGGATGCAGCGCCGGTGCATTCTTTTTCGACTGTTCGTCAGGGGATCGCCAAGGCTTGGAACAATCCCCCGGGATGCCAGTCCAAACCACAGTTTTTCGCCGCCCATTGCCGGGTGGTTTTCATGGCACATGAGGATGTCTGGATGAAGATTTCACGCGGTTTTGCACTGGCTTCGCTGATGTGTCTGGCGGCCAGTCCGGTCTTTGCTCAGTTCAGCCTGTTCGATGCGGCCAATGCCCTCTCCGGCACGCAGGCCGATGACGCCGCCGCGTCCGCGCCGACTGCGACGACCGCGCAGACGGCCGGTCTGCTGAGTGCCCTCAGCCAGTTAAACGTGACGCCAGAACAAGCCATTGGCGGTGCCGGGGCGATGCTCGGTCTGGCGAAGAATCAATTGAGTTCGACCGACTACTCGGAGTTGTCCAAAAGCGTGCCCGGAATCGACTTACTGTCCGGTGGCGGTGAACTGGGTGTCCTCAGCGGCTTGCTTGGCTCGTCCGGTCAAGCGGCAGGTCTGGGCAACGTCTTGGGCAACGTGAATAACACCAACGACCTGAACAGTGCCTTCAGCGCGTTGGGCATGGACACTGGCATGATCGGCCTGTTTGCCCCCGTGCTTCTGCAATTTTTTGGTCAGCAGGGCGTCGGCGGGTCGCTGCTGACAAACCTGGGCGGGATCTGGGGCGCAGGCACCGGTACCTGATTCAGCGGCGTTCGGCGCGCAAGGCGTCGATGCGCTGGTCCTTTTCGATCCAGAGCTGGTTGACCCAGTTCTGGATTTTTTCGCGAAACAGCGGATCGTTTTCGTAATCACCCTGCCACAACGCCGGGTCGAGTTCGCGGGTCTTGATGTCGATGATGACCCTCGGTACGCCGCCACTGATCAAATCCCAGAACCCCGGAATCGTCGGTTGCGGGTACACCACCGTTACATCGAGGATGGCGTCCAGCTGTTCACCCATCGCTGCCAGCACAAACGCCACCCCGCCGGCCTTGGGCCGCAGCAGGTGAGTGAAGGGTGATGGCTGCTGAACACTTTTTGCTGCGGTATAGCGAGTGCCTTCCAGGTAATTGACCACTGTCACCGGCTGACGCTTGTACAACTCGCATGCCGCTTTGGTGATCTCCAGATCCTTGCCGGCCAGTTCCGGATGCTTGGCCAGGAAGGCCTTGGTGTAGCGCTTCATGAACGGATAATCCAGCGCCCACCACGCCAACCCCAGGAACGGCACCCAGATCAGCTCTTTCTTGAGGAAGAATTTGAAGAACGGCGTGCGGCGATTCAGTGTCTGGATCAATGCCGGGATATCGACCCAGGATTGATGATTGCTGATCACCAGGTAAGAGGTGTCGATGCGCAGGTCATTGCCGCCCCGAATGTCCCATTGCGTGGGGATGCACAGGCGAAAGATCAGCTTGTCGATTTCGGCCCAGGTTTCGGCAATCCACATCACCACCCAGGAGGCGTAATCGCGAAAGCGTCCGGACAGGACCAGTTTGAGCAGGGCAAACACCATCATCGGTCCGATCAGGACCAAGGTGTTGAGCAACAGCAGCAGGGTAACGAAACAGCCGGTGAGCAGGCGGCGCATAAGTAACTCTTGGAATCCTTTGGGCGCGCCATGATAAGCAGCTTCGGGCGACAGGCCAAATCAGCGGTGACGAATGTTTCACGATTGGCCCGATATGCTTGAGCGAAATTGGATCTGCCAAGCTGTTGTGCTGATTGATCCGGCCCCATCGCGAGCAAGCTCGGCTCCCACAAGGTTTCGTTGCGTACCCCCAATCCACTGTAGGAGCCGAGCTTGCTCGCGATGCGATCTCAGGAACGAACGAATTGCTCGCTGACGGTCTAAAATGCCGCTGCCCACTCCTCAAGGAAGCCCATTACGTGAAATCCCTTCTTGCACTGCTTTCCCTTGTGGCCCTGCCAGTCCTGGCCGCCGAGCCGACCCTGTACGGGCGTTACGAATACATCGCGCTGCCGGAAATCGGTGGCGAGGTGCTCAAGGCCAAGATGGACACCGGTGCCCTGACCGCGTCGCTGTCGGCCCGGGACATCGAAACCTTTACCCGTGATGGGGAAGAATGGGTGCGTTTCCGCCTCGCCACCAAGGATGCGAGCAACAAGGTCTACGAACACAAGGTCGCGCGGATCAGCAAAATCAAGACGCGCTCCGAGGAAGAGGACGACACTGACGTGGTCGAGCCCTCCAAGCGCCCGGTGGTCGATCTGGAACTGTGCCTGGGCAACGTCAAGCGCACCGTGGAGGTCAACCTGACTGACCGCAGCAGCTTCAACTACCCTTTGTTGATCGGCGCCAAAGCCTTGCGTGAGTTCGGCGCGGCGGTGAACCCGGCACGCCGTTTTACCGCCGACAAACCCGACTGCTGATTTCAGTTGGTCCGATTGACGTGTCGTGAGCCTTGGGGCACCGTTCGCCCACTTCTTTGCCGGGCCAGGACGCCATGCCTCATATCTTGATTGTCGAAGACGAAGCGGCGATTGCCGACACCCTGATTTTCGCGTTGCAGGGTGAGGGCTTCACCACGACCTGGCTGAACCTTGGCGCGGCAGCGCTGGACCATCAGCGCGCCACGCCGGCCGATTTGATCATTCTCGACATCGGTTTGCCGGACATCAGCGGCTTTGAGACCTGCAAGCAATTGCGCCGTTTCAGCGATGTGCCGGTGATTTTTCTCAGTGCCCGCGATGCCGAAATCGATCGTGTGGTAGGTCTGGAAATCGGTGCCGACGATTACGTGGTTAAACCGTTCAGCCCACGGGAAGTGGCCGCTCGGGTCCGGGCGATTCTAAAACGCATGGCCCCAAGAGCGGTGGCCGAGGTCCCATCGGCGCTGTTCCGCATCGACAGCGAACGGGTGCAAATCAATTACCGTGGCCAAGCGCTGACCCTGACCCGCCACGAATTCCGCCTGCTGCAATGCCTGCTGGAACAACCCGAGCGGGTGTTCAGCCGCGAGCAATTGCTGGATGCACTGGGCATCGCCGCCGATGCCGGTTACGAGCGCAGTATCGACAGCCACATCAAGAGCGTGCGCGCCAAATTGCGTCTGGTGCGGGCGGACGCCGAGCCGATCCAGACCCATCGCGGCCTCGGCTACAGCTACAGCCCGGGGCACAGCTGATGCCGCTGGGAATCCGGATTTTCCTGGTCTACGTGCTGTTCATCGGCCTGACCGGTTATTTCGTGCTCAACACCGTGATGGAGGAAATCCGCCCCGGTGTGCGCCAGTCCACCGAAGAAACCCTGGTCGACACCGCCAACCTGATGGCCGAAATCCTGCGCGATGACTTCAAGGCCGGCACCCTCAACCAGAATCGCTGGCCGCAGCTGCTCAAGGCGTACGGCGAGCGGCAGCCGAAGGCGAGCATCTGGGGCTTGCCGAAAAATCAGGTCAACCATCGCATCTACGTCACCGATGCCAAGGGCATTGTGGTGCTGGACTCCAGCGGCATGGCGGTGGGGCAGGATTACTCACGCTGGAACGATGTCTACCTGACCCTGCGCGGCGAGTACGGCGCACGCTCCACGCGCAGTGATCCGAACGATGCAACCTCCTCGGTGATGCATGTCGGTGCGCCGATTCGCGACAACGGTCAGATCATCGGCGTAGTCACCGTGGCCAAGCCCAACAGTTCGTTGCAGCCTTATGTCGATCGTACCGAGCGACGATTGCTGGCCTATGGCGCCGGGCTGATCGGTCTCGGCCTGGTTTTTGGTGCGTTGTTGTCGTGGTGGTTGAGCGCAGCGTTGCGACGGTTGACGGCTTATGCACAAGCGGTGAGTGAAGGCCGACGGGTCGAGGTTCCACACTATCGCGGCGGTGAACTGGAGCAACTGGCGACAGCGGTGGAACAGATGCGCACGCAGCTCGAAGGCAAAGCCTATGTCGAGCGTTATGTGCACACCCTGACTCATGAGTTGAAGAGCCCGTTGGCGGCGATTCGCGGTGCGGCGGAATTGCTGCAAGGTGAAATGCCATTGGCCCAGCAGCAGCGGTTCGTCAGCAATATCGACAGTGAAAGTGTGCGGATGCAGCAGTTGATTGAACGGCTGTTGAACCTGGCTCAGGTCGAGCAGCGTCAGGGGCTGGAAGAGCGTGTAGAGGTGTCGCTGGCCGGGTTGGTGGATGAATTGTTGAAGGCCCAGGCGGCGCGGATCGAAGGCAAGCAGTTGCGGGTGGAGCAACGGATTCCGGCTGGTCTTGCTTTGACAGGCGAGCCGTTTTTGTTGCGCCAGGCATTGGCCAATTTGCTGGAGAACGCACTGGATTTCACCCCGGCCAAGGGGCTGCTGCGATTCAGTGCCGAGCCGGTTGGAGAGCAGATCGAGTTCAAACTGTTCAACCAGGCCGAGGCGATTCCCGACTATGCGTTGCCGAGGTTGAGCGAGCGGTTCTACTCATTGCCGCGCCCGGACAGCGGGCGCAAGAGCACCGGGCTCGGTCTCAATTTTGTCGAAGAAGTGGTCAAGTTGCATGGCGGGACATTGAGCATCGGCAATGTCGACGGTGGGGTTGAAGTGACGTTGCGCATGGCTTAGGGCCGACCCAGTCTCCACATAATCTCCACATTCCCCTCATAAATCCCCCACACAGCCATCCCAGACTCTCCCCATCCAAACAGGGAGAGTCCCATGAACCGAAGCCTGACCCTAAAACTGGGGGCGATTGCCCTTCTGATTCTGTTGTTACTGATCCCGCTCTTGATGATCAACGGCGTGATCCAGGACCGCCAGCAACTGCGCGACGGTGTGCTCGAAGACATCGCCCGCAGTTCCACCAGCCAACAACTGAGCGGGCCGTTGATGGTGGTGCCCTATCGCAAAGTGGTGCGCACCTGGAAGCTCAACCAGAAAACCAACCAACGCTATCAGGAGGTCGGCCTGGAGCGCGGCCGCCTGTATTTCCTCCCGGAGCGTTTCGAGCTTGATGGCCAGATTCAGACTGAACTGCGCTTGCGGGGTATTTACGAGGCGCGCCTGTTCCATGCGGACAACCACATCAGCGGGCATTTTTCGATTCCGGCGCAATTGGGCATCAAGGAAGACTTTGCTGATTACCAGTTCGACCAGCCGTTTTTGGCGGTGGGCATCAGCGACATTCGCGGCATCGAAAACGCCTTGAAGCTGGACCTGAACGGCCAGCCTCTGGACTTCGTACCGGGCAGCCAGGTGGGCTGGCTGGGGGAAGGTGTGCACGTGACGCTGCCGGCGCTGGACGCAAAACAAGCCACTGAACTGGCCTTCGGATTCGACCTGCGTTTGCAGGGCACCGGCCAGTTACAGGTCCTTCCGGTCGGGAAAACCAGCCAGGTGTCTTTGACTGCCAACTGGCCCCATCCAAGTTTTATCGGCAATTTTCTGCCGGCCCAGCGTGAGGTGAACGATCAAGGTTTCACCGCCAACTGGCAGACCTCGTTCTTCTCCACCAACTTGCAGGAAGCGCTGAACAGTTGCGTGTCGGGCGGTGGTTGCGAGGCGTACAACGGGCGCAGCTTCGGCGTGAGTTTCATCGACCCGGTGGATCAGTACCTCAAGAGTGATCGTGCGATCAAATATGCCTTGCTGTTCATCGTGCTGACGTTCGCCGGTTTCTTCCTGTTCGAAGTGTTGAAAAGCCTGGCGGTGCACCCGGTGCAATATGCATTGGTCGGCGTGGCATTGGCCTTCTTCTACCTGTTGCTGCTGTCGCTGTCCGAGCACATCGGTTTTGCGCTGGCGTATCTGTTGTCGTCCGCCTGTTGTGTGTTGTTGATCGGGTTCTATGTTTGCCATGTGCTGCGCAGCGTGCGCCATGGCTTGAGTTTTTCGGCGGGGTTGGCGGCGTTGTACGGCGTGCTCTATGTATTGTTGAGTGCCGAGGACTATGCGCTGCTGATGGGCTCGTTGTTGCTGTTCGGGTTGCTGGGCGTGTTCATGGTGCTGACCCGCAAGCTGGACTGGTACGGGATCGGTCAGAAGACGGCCAAGCCACTGGAGTTTGACTTGGGGGCGGTGCAATGAGCCGGTCGATCGGGTTACGGGAGGATCAGCGGGAAGGGGCGGTGTTGGCGACGCTGATTTTTGAGCTGTTTCCATTAGATCAGGTGTGGTGCCATCGTCGGAACGCCGCCCGGAGCCGGCTCACTCCTACAGGGGATCTTCAGGGAGCAAAGATCAAACTGTAGGAGCGACGGTGCGACGATTCGACCTGCTCGCGATGAGGCCGGAACAGTCAGCGAAAAGCTAAACCTTGGGCATCGTCGCGATCATCGAAGGCCGCTGGCTCACTTCGAAATACCACGCCGCCAATTGCGGGTTCGTCTCGCGCCATTCCAGATCCGGATGGCGCAAGTCGATGTAGCCCAGCGCACAGGCAACGCTGATCGCCGCGACATCGAAATGGCAGGTCAGCTCGGCAATCGCGTCTTTTTCCAGCAGCGCCAATGCGCGACGAATCTTGTCGCGCTGGGCATCCAGCCACTCGTCCCAGTGTTTCTCCGGGGCGCGCAGGACCCGCTCATAACGCACCATCACCGAGGCGTCCATGATCCCGTCGGCCAGAGAGGCCAGGGTCAGGCGCCGCCAGCGAGCCGAACCTTCGCGCGGGATCAGCGGGTTGCCGACGTGTTGGTGATCGAGGTAATCGAGGATCACCCGGCTGTCATGGATGATGTTGCCGTCGGCCAGGCGCAGGGCCGGGATTTTGCCCAGTGGGTTGTCTTCGTTGAGCGTCAGGTCCGGGTTGACGGGCGTGAGCACGCAATCTTGCAGTGCCACGCGACCGGTCTGACCGGTTTCGTGCAGCAGCACCATGACTTTACGAACGAAGGGCGATAAAGCGTTGTGGTACAGGGTCATGCTGGGGGCGGACATGGCAACGTCTCGGTCTGGGTCAGTGCTGGGCAGCATAGCGCGTTGTTGCGCTAGCTCAAGATGGGAGTGGAATCGCTCCCATAAAAGCTCAGCGGCGTTGCAACAGGCCACGCAGCGCGAGAAAAGCGGGAACGCCCAGGCCGAGCCAGCTCAAGGCGTCCCACACGCCATCGCCCAGCAACGCGGCGAACAGCCCGGCCGCGCTGAGCAGGGCGATGACCGTCGGCGTGCCGAAGACTTTCCAGAAGTTTGATTGCCTGGGCTTCATGCGTTCACCTGCTCGCGTTCGAGAGCGGGTTTTACCGCTTTGCGCCGCACCACCCACAGGTAAACCCCGCTGCCGAGCACGATGATGGTCAGCACATCGAGGGTCGCCCAGAGGATCTTCATCGGCATGCCGCCGTAATCGCCGAAATGCAGGGGTTGTGACATGCCCATGGCGTCCATGTACCACGGCCGTTCCGCCACGGCGGTGACTTGCAGGGTGGTCGCGTCGATCAGCACCGGTGTCAGCAGGTGCGACGTCAGGTGCGTGCTGCCTTTCATGAACACCGCGTAATGGTGTTCGCTGGAAAACCGCGTGCCGGGGAAGGCGATGAAGTCTGGCGCCATGCCCGGTGCAACTTCCTCGGCAATGTCGAGCAGGCGAGTCGCCGGCGCGAGGTGCGTCAGCGGTGGAGCGTCGCGGTACGGGGCGACCATCGCGTTGAGGCTGTCGTTGCGCCAGGCGGCAATCAGCAGGTCGGCACAGGCGCTGATAACGCCCGTCACACCGACGACCAACGCCCAGGTCAGCGTGACCACACCGATCAAATTGTGCAGATCAAGCCAGCGCAGACGAGTGGATTTGTCCTGGCGCACGGTGGCGAACGTCAAGCGACGCATGAACGGCAAATAGAGCACCGTTCCGGAGATGATGGCGACCACAAACATCAGGCCCATGAACGCCAGCAGCAACTTGCCCGGCAGGCCGGCAAACATGTCCACGTGCAGGCGCAGCATCACCATCATGAAGCCGCCGTTGGCCGATGGCGTCTCCAGGGCTTCACCCGTGCGGGCGTCGAGCATGAAGGTGTGCGACGAGTTCGGCTCGGTGCCCGCGGTGGCTGCCATGATGGTCAGCACGGCGTTGGGTTCATCGTCCTCGAAACCGAAATACTGCAACACCTCGCCGGGGCGATGTTTTTCGGCGGCATGAACCAACTGCTGCAGATTCAGGTGCGGGGTGTCCGCCGGCATTTCTTTCAGCTCAGGGGCATCGCCCAGCAAGTGGTCGATCTCGTGGTGGAAGATCAACGGCAAGCCGGTCAGCGCGAGCATCAGCAGGAAGACCGTGCAGATCAGGCTGGTCCAGGTGTGGACAGCCGACCAGCGACGAATTGTTTTACTTTTCATTTCCAGACCTCCAGAAATACCAAAGCCGTCCTGAAGAGGACGGCCTGGCCGTGGGGCATGTCAGGTCAGACGATTACCACTTGTAAGTTGCACTGGCGACGACGCTGCGCTGGTCGCCGTAGTAGCAGTAGAAACTGTCGCACGTGGAGATGTAGTCCTTGTTGAACAGGTTGGTGGCGTTCAGTTGCAGGGACGCGCCTTTGAGGGTGTTGTCCAGGCGGCCGAGGTCGTAATGAACCGCGGCATCGAACACGGTGTAGGCGTCAGCCTTGCCCAGTTCGGTGTTGGCCTGGTCGCCGTAGGTGTTGCCGGTGTAGCGAACACCGCCACCCACGCCGAAACCGTCCAGCACGCCGTTGTGCCAGGTGTAATCAGTCCACAGCGACGCCTGTTGGTTAGGCATCAGTTGCAGGCGATTGCCCTTGAAGTCGCCATCTTGAACTTCAGATTTGGCCAGGGTGTACGCGGCAATCAACTTGAGGTTTTCGGTCACGTCGGAAACCGCTTCCAGCTCCAGGCCTTTGACTTTGACTTCACCGGTCTGGCTGGTGATCGGCGTACCGGCAACCGTGGTGGTGACCGAGACGTTTTTCTGGGTCAGGTCGTAGATCGCAGCGGTCAACAAGGTGTTGCTGCCCGGTGGTTGGTACTTGATGCCCAGTTCCCACTGTTTGCCTTCGGTGGGTTTGAACGATTCGGTGGACGAGGCCGCAGCACCAGTCGTTGGCTGGAAGGATTCGGCGTACGACAGGTAGGGCACGAAGCCCGAGTCGAACACATAGCTGATCGCCGCGTTGCCGCTGAAATTCTTGTCGCGCTCGGTGTTGGTGGCGTCGCCCTTGTTGAAGAACTTGGTGCCGGTGTGGACCCAGTCCTCACGTCCGCCGAGGGTCAGGCGCCATTGGTCGAGGGCCATTTGATCCTGCACGTACACGCCGGTCTGGTAGGTCTTCTGATCGTAATCGTAGAACGCGGTGGAGCGGTCCGGACGCTGGATCGGCAGGCCATGGATCGGGTTGTTGACGTTGATCGGCGGCGCGCTGCCGAAGATCGAGAGGTAGTTGGTGTTGCTGCGCTGGTGATCGAGGCCCAGCAGTACGGTGTGACGCACGTCGCCGGTGGCGAAGTCGGCCTGGAAGTTGTTATCCACGGCGAACTGGCTGATGTCTTCATCGACACTGGTGGTGGTGCGACCCACATTGCCAGCGTCATCAACCTGGGTGAACGGATACGAGCCAACGGTGACGGCCTGGAACGACAGATCCGTCTTGGTGTAACGCAGGTTCTGCCTGAATTGCCAGACGTCGTTCAGACGATGTTCGAACGCATAGCCCAGCGCGTAGTAGGTGCGGTCGTAATATTCCCAATCCGGATCGCCGAGGTTCTTGTGATGGGAAATGTCGCCGAACGGCATGTCGATTTTAGTGCCTTGCACCGGCAGGAACTGGCTGGTGATGCCGGTATCGTCGCGGGTGAACTGGGTCAGCAAGGTGAACCGGGTGTCGTCGTTGATATTCCAGGTCAGGCTCGGCGCAATGTTGTAGCGCTTGTTCTCGACGTCGTCGATCTGCGTATCGCTGTCGCGCACCACACCACTGAGGCTGTAGAGAAACTCGCCTTCGTCATCGATCTTGCCGGTGCTGGCAAAGTTGATCTGGCGCTGGTTGTAGTTGCCGTACTGCAACTGGATTTCGTGGCTGTCTTCAGCGGTGGGGCGGCGGCTGACCATGTCCAGCAGGCCACCCGGTGGGGTCTGGCCATACACCGAGGAAGCCGGGCCGCGCAGCAAGGCCAGGCGATCGAGGTTCCAGGTTTCCTGTTTCGGGGTGGCGTACGTGCCTTTAGGCAGTGGCAGGCCATCGAGGAATTGGGTCGGTTCAAAACCACGAACGCGCAGCCAGTCGGCACGGGTGTCGCTGCCGTAGCTGCTGGCGGTGATGCCGGGCAGGTAGCGCACGGCGTCATCGAGATTCTGCACATTGCGATCGTCCATCTGCTCGCGGGTGACGACCGAAATCGAGCGCGGTGCTTCGAGCAGCGAGGTGTCGGTTTTGGTGCCGGCGGCGGTGCGAGTCGCCAGGTAGCCGTCTACCGGGCCCCAGGCGCTTTCGGTGTTTTGCGTGCCGATGACGGCAGTTTCCGGCAAAGCCAATGTGCCCTCGGGCGTGGCGACCAGGCTGTAGGTGCCGGCGCTGCTTTGTTCCAGTTGCAGGCCGGTGCCGCGCAAGGCTTCACGCAAGGCAGCGGGAGCGTCGAACTGGCCCTTCACCGGTGCCGAGGTCTTGCCTGCCGCCAGCGATGGGTTCAACGACAGCGCCAGACCGGCCTGACTGGCGATCTGATTCAGGGTGCTGGCCAATGGCGCGGCCGGCAGGTTGTAGGCGCGAACGCTGGAGGCCTGTTCAGCGGCGATCAGCTGGGAGCTGGCCAAAGGGCTGCAAAGGGCTATGGCGACGGCCAGCAAGCTGGGGCGCAACAGGGTGTCTAGCAAACGGGACATACAGCGGCTCCTGAATGGAAATATTTCTCAATTGCTTAGGTGCCGCACGAGAATCGAAAAGTGATAGGGCTGGATGAAAATAATTTCGATTCAGCAATTGATCGTTCCCATGCTCTGCTTGGGAATGCCTCAATGGACGCTCCGGATGTGACGCAGAGCATCACGGGCTGCGTTCCCACGCGGGAGCGTGGGAACGATCACGCAGGGTGACCTGGGCGTCAGGGTTTGGCGTCAACCTTCGCCACCGTCACCCACCAGGACGTGTGCTGTTCGATTTGCACCGGCAAGGTCGGGAGCAGGGCGCTCAGGGCTTTGTCGGTATCGTGCAGCGGGAAGCTGCCGGTGATCCGCAGGTCGGCAATTTCGGGTGCAACGCCTAAATGCCCGCGTCGATAACGACCGAGTTCGCGCACCAGATCTTCCAGGCGGGCGTTGTCGACCACCAGCATGCCGCGAGTCCAGGCATCGGCGCCGGGGTTGACGGCGACAATTGGCCCCAGGCCATCGCTGCGCATCAGCACTTGCTGACCTTCGCGCAGAATCTGTTCCTCGGGATTCGATTGCGGATGCGCCGCCACCGCGGACTTCAACACGCTCAGACGCGTGCCTTGTTCCTCGCGCTTGACCAGGAACAGCGTCCCGAGTGCCCGCATGCTGCCTTCGCGGGTTTCGACGATAAACGGCCGGGCATCGCTATGACCGGTCTCGACGAGGATTTCGCCTTCCTGAAGGATGATCCGCCGCTGCTTTTCATCGAAACGGATGTCCACGGCGCTGTGGGTGTTGAGGTTGATCAGTGTGCCGTCGGCCAGGCGCAGGGTGCGTTGCTCGCCGGTTGCGGTGCGCTGGTCGGCCAGCCAGTAGTCGAGGGACAGATAGCGATCACCGGCAAACAGCGCCAACCCGATCACTGCGACAACGCTGGCCAAGCCGCTACCCAGTTTTCGAACGCGACGACGAATGCTTTCACGCGATTGCAGCAGCGCCGTACGGGCCGGGCCGTTGGCGACGCTGAAGCGTTGGTCGAGCATGCCTAGCTGGCGCCAGGCCCGGGCATGTTCTTCGTGGGCGGCGTGCCACTGGCTGAACGCTTCGCGCTCCACCGGGTTACCGGAGTCCAGCGATAATTGCCAGGCAATCGCTGCATCCAGCACCTGGGCCGAAACGGGTTTGGAACTGACCAAGCTCATACTGGCTCACCGTACAACGCGATGTAGCACTGACGAATCCCCTGGGCCAGGTATTGCCGGACACGCGGCACCGAGACGCCCAATCGCTCGGCGATTTCGGCATGACCGAGGCCGTCGAGGCGGTTATAGAGAAACGCTGCCCGGGCCTTGCTCGACAGCTGACCCAACAGGCGGTCGATGGCTTTAAGGTCTTCTAGAATCATCTGCTGCTCTTCGACCGACGGTTGTTCGCCTTCGGGGATCAGCATCAGTTCGGCCAGGTAGGCCTGCTCCAGTGCAGCGCGGCGGAAATAGTCGAACAACAGGCCTTTGGCAATCGCCACCAGAAACGCTCGCGGCTCGCGGGGCTCTTTGAGCTCATCGCGGCCCAGCAACCGCACAAAGGTGTCCTGGCTCAGGTCTTCGGCACGTTGCGGGCACGCCACGTTGCGTCGCAGCCACGCCAATAGCCAACCGCGATGGTCGCGATACAACGCACCAACGAGCTCACTTTGGGGGCTTTGAATTGAAGACACGCAGCATCACCGATTGGGAAGTGTTAACTAACGAGAATAGTTCGCGATTGTGGCAGAGGCGGGGAAGGTAAGCAATTGGCGCTGGTCGGGTGGGTGATGACCATATCTATTCGGCACAGCCTTCTGTAGCAGCTGCCGAAGGCTGCGTCCGGTTGCGCAGCAGCCGCCATTCTGCCGGCAAGCTTGATCGGATGTACTGGGCATTGATGTGACGACCGCTGCGCAGTCGGACGCAGCCTTCGGCAGCTGCTACAGAGGAGTGTGATGGCCGTTAGAAGGAAGGCGCCTGCTGCCGCCGTTTCCACTGACTCAACCGCTGTTGCAGGTTCAACGGGCTATGGATTTGCTGCTGCCGTGCCCGACTGAACAGGATCAGCGCCAACTCAGCGGTAGCCAGCGCATCGGCACTGGCGTTATGCCGCTCGAAGACTTCCAGCTTGAACCAGTCGATCCACTCATCCAGCCCGGCGTCTCGAATGTGAGCCTGGGGGCAAAGCAGCGGGGCGATGTCGGCCACATCCAGAAACGGATGGGTCAGCTTGTAGCCCAAGTGGTCTTTGAGCGCGCGGCCTAGCATGTGCTGATCGAAGGGCGCATGAAACGCCAGCACCGGGCTGTCACCGACGAACTCCATGAATTCGAGCAAGGCCTGCGCCGGGTCACTGCCGGCCGCAATGGCGCTAGGCCCCAGCCCATGAATCAGCACGCTGGGCGCAAGCTTCAGGTTGGCGCATTGCAGCGTGCGTTCGAATTGCTGGCTGAAGTCGATGGCGCCGTCCTCGATCACCACGGCACCGATGGACAACACCCGGTCCTTGTTCAGGTTCAGCCCGGTGGTTTCCAGGTCGAGGACCACCCAGCGTTGCTCGCGCAAGCTGCATTCGCCCAACTCGGGCGCTGCCGGCAACTGTTTGAGACGTTGTTGCCATTCGCCCGTCAGGAGCGGAGTGGCCGGGCGCAACCATGAAAACAGGCTCATAGCTGATACCGCAGGATCAGGCTGCTTTGCAGGCGTTGCGCCTGGCGCAGGGACTCACGCAGGATTCGGCGGTCCAGATGATTGAGGCTGTCCGGGTCAACCCGGTTGGAGTAGGGCAAGTTCTCCCGCGTTTGCAGCTGATGTTGCTGCATGCGGGTTTGCTGAATGAAGTGATACGCCTCTTCATAGGCCGCACCGTCCAGTGGCTGGATGACTTCTTTGGCCACCAGCTGGCGAAAGCGCTCCAGGGTATTGTTGGTCTCGATCCCGTGAGCCAATGCCAACAACCGTGCGCCGTCGACGAAAGGCGTCAGGCCCTGCACCTTCAGGTCCAGCGTGGCTTTTTCACCGTTCTTGCGCGCCAGGACGAACTCACGGAAACGCCCCACCGGCGGACGATTGCGCAAGGCATTCTCGGCCATCATCCTCTGAAACAGTCGGTTATCGCCGACTTGATCGAGAATTGCGCGGCGTAATTGCTCGCACCCTTGCTCGTCGCCCCAGACCACGCGCAAGTCGAAATAGATGCTCGAACCCAGCAGGTTTTCCGGCGTCGCCTCGCGAATAAAAGCTGCAAAGCGCCGCGCCCATTCGGCTCGCGACAAACACAGCTCCGGGTTGCCCGCCATGATGTTGCCCTTGCACAGCGTGAAACCGCAGAGCGCCAGGCTCTGGTTGATCTGATGGGCAATGGGCAACAGCTTGCCGCGAATCTCTGCCGCGTGCGCAGCGTCCCGAGCCTCGAATAAAATGCCGTTGTCCTGATCGGTGTGCAGCGTCTGCTCGCGACGGCCTTCGCTGCCGAAGCACAACCAGCTGAACGGCACACCGGGGTCGCCTTTTTCGGCCAGGGTCAGTTCGATCACCCGGCACACGGTGTGATCGTTGAGCAACGTGATGATGTGGGTGATTTGCGTCGAAGAGGCGCCATGAGCCAGCATGCGTTCGACCAATTGACCGATCTCACCGCGCAGCAGCACCAGGTTTTCCACGCGCTGGGCACTGCGGATGGTCCGTGCCAGGTGCACCAGGTCCACCCGTTGCAGGGAAAACAGATCGCGTTCCGAAACCACGCCGCACAGGCGATGATCTTTCACCAGGCAGACGTGGGCAATGTGCCGCTCGGTCATGGCGATGGCCGCATCGAAAGCGCTGTGGTCCGGCGTCAGGAAAAACGGCGCCTGGGTCATATGCTGCTCGATGGCTTCATTGAAGTCGTTGGTGCCTTGGGCCACGACATGGCGCAGGTCGCGCAGGGTGAAAATCCCCAGGGGGGCTTTATGCTCGTCGACCACCACGATGCTGCCGACTTGTTGCTCGTGCATCAGCGTCACCGCTTCACGCAGCGGCGTCGCCGGGCCGCAGGTCACCGGGTGGCGCATGGCCAATTCGCCCAGGCGCGTATTCAGCGAGTACTGAGTGCCGAGCGTTTCCACGGCTTTTTGCTGGACCTGCTGGTTGACCTGATCCAGCAAACTGCTGACGCCACGCAGGGCGAAGTCGCGAAAAGTGCTGGAAAGCGCGAACAGTTTGATGAACGCCAGCTTGTTCAGCTGCAGGCAGAAGGTGTCTTCGGCGGCAAGGTGTTCGGTGCGGGTCGCACGCTCACCCAGCAGCGCGGCGAGGGGAAAGCACTCGCCGGTGGTGATTTCGAAGGTGGTTTCGGTGCCACCCTTGGCGGTATGCGGGCGCTCACCGACGACGCGGCCTTGTTTGACGATGTAGAAATGTTCAACCGGGCCATCGGCAGGCTTGATGATGCTGTCGCCGGGGGCATAAAAGCGCAGTTGGCATTGCTCAACCAGGTACGCCAGGTGAGCGTGTTCCATCTGATTGAAGGGCGGGAAACGCTGAAGGAATTGCAACGTGCCCTGGATGTTCTGCAACACCGCGGTTTTCCCTGCCTGTGTGAAGGCGTCCGCTTTACTCATAACCATTACCGCAGTCTTTTTTGAATTGTTGTTGTCGGATGACCCTGCCATGGTCGGCCCCTGCGCGCAGAGTGCCCATTGGACGTAAGTCTAGGTAAACCCTGCCGGCGAAGATTTTTCGGAAGTCCCCTACACAATTCGAGGAAGGACCTATCCTTTCCCCTATTGGAAAAATACCCGACGAAGTGCACATTGAAGGCCTGCTTAGCGATGTCTCACCACTGTGCTAGGGAATTGAAATGAACATCTAGAGAAAACCATGTCCGACCACGATATTTTGAGTGACGCTGAGCGCGAGGCGCTGAGTGCCGTCATGCTGGAACCTGATTTGCCGCCGCAGCGGGTGCTGATCGTCGATGACGACAAGGACGCGCGCGAGTTGCTCTCGGAAATTCTGGCGCTGGATGGCATTCGCTGCCTGACCGCGGCCAGTGGTGAAACGGCACTCAAGATGCTGGAGCAGAAACCATTGATCGGCCTGGTGATTACTGACCTGCGCATGGGCCAGGTTGATGGTTTGGAACTGATTCGCCAGGTGCGCGAGTCTGTACGGGCGGCGATGCCGTTCATCATTGTTTCTGGCGATGCCGATGTGAAGGATGCCATTGCGGCAATGCATTTGAGCGTGGTCGACTTCCTGCTCAAACCCATTGACTCCGCCAAGCTGCTGGAGTTGGTCAAGCATGAGTTGGGGATGGATGTGTAACCTTCGATCTCAAACAAAAAGGCCCTGATCTCTCGATCAGGGCCTTTTTTTGTCCGGTGCCGCTTACTTACAGGCCATTGGCTGACTTGAACTCGCGACGCCGACGGTGCAGAACCGGCTCGGTGTAGCCGTTCGGCTGCTGGGTGCCTTCGACCACGAGTTCGACCGCCGCCTGGAAGGCGATGTTGCTGTCGAAGTTCGGTGCCAGTGGACGGTACAGCGCGTCATTGGCGTTCTGACGGTCAACCACTGGCGCCATGCGCTTGAGGCTTTCCATCACTTGCTCTTGGGTCACGATACCGTGGCGCAGCCAGTTGGCGATGTGCTGGCTGGAAATACGCAGCGTCGCACGGTCTTCCATCAGGCCGACGTCGTTGATATCCGGCACTTTCGAGCAACCGACACCCTGGTCGATCCAGCGCACTACATAACCGAGAATACCCTGGGAATTGTTGTCCAGTTCGTTCTTGATCTGTTCTGCAGTCCACTGTGGATTGACGGCCAGCGGGATGGTCAGGATGTCGTCCACCGAAGCGCGCGCACGTTTGGCCAGTTCGGCCTGACGGGCGAACACGTCGACCTTGTGGTAGTGCAACGCGTGCAGTGCCGCAGCGGTCGGCGATGGAACCCAGGCGGTGTTGGCGCCGGCCAGCGGGTGAGCGATTTTCTGTTCGAGCATCGCCGCCATCAGGTCGGGCATCGCCCACATGCCTTTGCCGATTTGCGCGCGCCCTTGCAGGCCAGTACTCAAACCGATATCGACGTTCCAGTTTTCGTAGGCGCCGATCCACTTCTCGGCCTTCATGTCAGCCTTGCGAACCATCGGCCCGGCTTCCATGGAGGTGTGGATTTCATCGCCCGTGCGGTCGAGGAAACCGGTGTTGATGAACACTACACGCTCGCTCGCCGCCTTGATGCAGGCCTTGAGGTTGACCGTGGTACGGCGTTCCTCGTCCATGATCCCGACTTTCAACGTGTTGCGCGCCAGACCGAGGACTTCTTCGATACGACCGAACAGCTCGTTGGTGAACGCGGCTTCTTCCGGGCCGTGCATTTTTGGCTTCACGATATAGACCGAGCCAGTCCGGCTGTTCTTGCGCGAGCTGTTGCCGTTGAGGCTGTGAATCGCCGCGAGGCTGGTCACCAGACCGTCGAGAATGCCTTCCGGCACTTCGTTGCCGTCTTTATCGACGATGGCGTCGATGGTCATCAAGTGACCCACGTTACGCACGAACAACAGCGAACGACCGTGCAGGCTCAGTTCCTTGCCATCGACACCGGTGTAGGTGCGGTCGGCGTTCATGGTGCGGGTAAAAGTCTGACCGCCCTTGGCGACTTCTTCCGACAGGTCGCCCTTCATCAGGCCGAGCCAGTTGCGGTAGATCACCACTTTGTCATCGGCATCGACGGCGGCGACGGAGTCTTCGCAGTCCATGATCGTGGTCAGTGCGGCTTCCATCAGGATGTCTTTGACGCCGGCTGCGTCGGTCTGGCCGACCGGGGTGCTGGCATCGACCTGGATTTCGAAGTGCAGACCGTTGTTTTTCAGCAGAATCGCGGTCGGCGCGGCAGCATCGCCGTGGAAACCGATCAGTTGGGCATCATTACGCAGGCCGGTGTTGCTGCCACCTTTGAGGGCGACCAACAGTTTGCCGTCAACGATCTTGTAGCCGGTGGAATCGACATGGGAACCGGCAGCCAATGGCGCGGCGTCGTCGAGGAAGGCGCGGGCGAAGGCAATGACCTTGTCGCCACGAACCTTGTTGTAGCCTTTGCCTTTTTCCGCGCCGTCAGCTTCGCTGATGGCGTCGGTGCCGTAGAGCGCGTCGTACAGCGAACCCCAGCGGGCGTTCGAGGCGTTGAGCGCGAAACGGGCATTCATGACCGGGACCACGAGCTGCGGGCCGGCCATGCGGGCGATTTCGTCATCGACGTTTTGCGTCGTTGCCTGGAAATCGGCCGCTTCTGGCAGCAGATAACCGATGTCTTGCAGGAAGGCTTTATAAGCCACGGCATCGTGCGCCTGACCGGCACGGGATCGGTGCCAGCCATCGATACGAGCCTGGAAATCATCGCGTTTGGCGAGTAGGGCTTTGTTCTTCGGCGCCAGGTCATGAATGACCTTGTCGGCACCGGCCCAGAACTTATCGGCGGTGAGGCCGGTACCGGGAATGGCTTCGTTGTTCACGAAGTCGAACAGGACTTTGGCGACCTGCAGGCCACCGACTTGAACGTGTTCAGTCATTGCTTGCCTCACTCTGCTCAGCTATTTCGCTTTTCAGCTCTTCAATTTAACAATGAAGCCTCTGGCCATTTAAACCACAAACCCTTGCGCCAGTACATGCCCTTGCGGACGGCTGGGTTCGGTCCAATCAACGGCTTTGAGGCCTTGCTGACGGGGCTTTCAGGGTTGCGAGTGTGCCTGTGGCAGACATCGATCCAACGTTATGTAGTGCGCGCTGCGGCATACTACATGATGAATTGCGCTTGTGAAAATTAGACTAATTACGTCGTTCTGCGACCCCATGACGCATTGCAGTCACGGTGTGGTACTGGATGTTCTCAAAAAACCATAAGATTGTTCCAGTTAAATATAAAAAGTTGTACACGATTTGTGGTTTTCAGTTCATTCAGCGGTGCCTTCAATCGCGGGCAAGCCCGCTCCCACAGGGACTGCGCATGACGCTGTGGGAGCGGGCTTGCCCGCGATAAGGTCAGTCGATACACCATTGATTCTGGATCTGGCCAACCCTTGCCTATACTTGGTTTTCCATAACAAAAGTCATGACAAGAGGGCTGCGCCATGGACCACCTCGTACTCACAGTATTCGCTCCGGACAAGCCTGGGCAGGTCGAGCGCATCGCCCAGTGCATTGCCGAACACGGGGGCAATTGGCTGGAAAGCCGCATGTCGCGCATGGCAGGACAGTTCGCCGGAATTCTTCGGGTGGGCGTGCCGGCCGAGGCCTACGATGAACTGGTGGATGCCTTGCAAGCGTTGTCTGCCCAAGGCATTCGTGTACTGATTGCCGAAAGTGGCATCGAGCAGTCCTGCACCTGGAAACCCATTGCGATGGAATTGGTGGGCAATGATCGTCCGGGCATCGTTCGCGACATCACGCGTCTGTTGAGCGAGCAGGGGGTGAACCTGGAACGGCTAGTGACCGAAGTGAGGCCGGCACCGATGAGCAGCGAGCCGTTGTTTCACGCTGAAGCGATTCTCGCGGTGCCGCTGACATTGTCGCTGGACGTGTTGCAGTCGCGCCTGGAAACCCTGGCGGACGATTTGATGGTTGAACTGGTGCTGCGCAGTGAGCCCTGACCGGGTTATCCGGGAAGGTTATCCAAGTTAAACGTGCACCCACCTGTGGATAACCTGTAGAGACAGCCCGCTAGCCCACGCCGGCCGGGCTTCTTCAGTATCTGATCAAAAAACCATCAGTTTCAACGAGTTGCACACAAACGGCGGGGATCACGCTGTGGATAACCTTGGGAAGGATCGATGCAGGCCAATAGGGCCGTGGCCTGCAGAGGTTTGTGTGTTTTTTGATCAGCTGCGGCGGCGCAAACTTATCCACGCATCGACGCTATAAACCGCAAGACCTGCCCAGATAAAGATGAACGCGACCAGCGTGCTGGATGACAAGTGTTCGCCAAACAGCAGAACGGCTTGCAACAGCACCAGTGTCGGCGCCAGGTATTGGAGAAATCCTAACGTCGTGTAAGGCAAATGCCGTGCGGCGGCGTTGAAACACACCAGCGGCACCAGCGTGACCGGGCCGGCGGCGACCAGCCACCAGGCTTCAGAGGTGGTCCAGAACTCGGGTTGGGCGCTGGCCGCCGTCGGGTTGAACAGCAGCCACGCAACAGCAATCGGCACCAGCATCCAGGTTTCCACCACCAGACCGGGCAATGCCTTGACCGGCGCCTGCTTACGGATCAATCCGTAGAACCCGAACGTCAGCGCCAACACCAGCGACACCCAGGGCAGGCTGCCGACTTGCCACACCTGCTGCGCCACGCCAACCGCCGCCAAACCCACGGCCAGCCACTGCATGCGCCGTAGCCGTTCGCCGAGGATCAACATCCCCAGCAACACGTTCACCAGCGGGTTGATGTAGTAACCGAGGCTGGCCTCGAGCATCCGCCCGTTGTTCACCGACCACACGTAGGTCAGCCAGTTGGCCGCAATCAGCGTGCCACTGAGGGCGAGGATCGCCAGGCGTTTGGGGTTGTCTCGCAGTTCGCGCCACCAGCCGGGATGTTTCCAGACCATCAGCAACAAGGCACCGAACAGCGCGGACCACAGCACGCGATGGATGATGATTTCCACGGCGGGCACGTTGGCAATGGCTTTGAAGTAGAGCGGGAAAAGTCCCCAAATGATGTAGGCACTCAGGCCCAGAATGTACCCGCGACGCGGGTTGGCAGCTTGCATGCAGAATCCTTGCTTAGGCAGCTAACGAAGAGGGATTGTAAGGAGATTTGTCTACGAATGTCCTGCCTGAATAGGTTGGGCAATTGTGAACACTCAACCCTGTGGGAGCGAGCTTGCTCGCGATGGCGGCGATTCAATCAGCACATCAGTGACTGATGGATTGCTATCGCGAGCAAGCTCGCACAGGGTTTCTAGGTGGGTCAGAAAAGTTTAAGGGGTTCTTCGTTCAGGGCTGCGAGTTGCTCGCGCAATGCCAGCACCTGGTCGCCCCAATACCGCTCGCTGCCAAACCACGGAAAGCTGTGCGGGAACGCCGGGTCGTCCCAGCGACGGGCGAGCCAGGCGCTGTAGTGCATCAGGCGCAAGGCGCGCAGTGGCTCGATCAACGCCAGTTCCCGAGGATCAAAGTCGTGAAACTCGTTGTAGCCGTCCATCAGTTCCGACAGCTGCCCGAGGCATTCCTGGCGGTCACCGGCCAGCATCATCCAGATGTCTTGCACCGCCGGGCCCATGCGGCAGTCATCGAGGTCGACGATGTGGAACATTTCGTCGCGGCACATCATGTTGCCGGGGTGGCAATCACCGTGCATGCGAATGTTCTGGTGCGGCGTGTTGCTGTAGGCATCTTCCACACGCTTGAGCAGGTCGCGGGCCACCGATTCGTAGGCCGGCAGCAAACTCTTGGGGATGAAATTGCCTTCGAGCAAGGTGGTCAGCGAGTCGTGGCCGAAGTTCTTCACACCCAGCGCTTCACGGTGGTCGAACGGTTTGGTTTTGCCGACGGCGTGCAGGCGACCGAGCAATTGACCCAGGCGATAGAGTTGATCGAGATTTCCCGGCTCCGGCGCGCGGCCACCACGGCGGGGGAACAGGGTGAAACGAAAGCCGTTGTGCTCGTGCAGGCTGGCGCCGTTGTGAATCATCGGGGCGACTACCGGTACGTCGCATTCGGCGAGTTCGAAGGTGAACTGGTGCTCTTCGAGAATCGCTTCGTTGGTCCAGCGCTGCGGACGGTAGAACTTGGCGATCAGCGGCTCGCCATCTTCGATGCCGACCTGATAGACACGGTTCTCGTAACTGTTGAGCGCCAGAATGCGCGCGTCACTGAGAAAGCCAATACTTTCGACGGCATCGAGCACGAGGTCTGGGGTGAGGGTTGCAAACGGGTGGGCCATGCTGACTCCTGCGCGCAGCAGGCTGCCGCGTCCGGCCAAGCATGGTAGCGCAGACGGGGCTTCTTTAGGGGGATCGTTCCCACGCTCTGCGTGGGAATGCAGCCAGGGACGCTCCGCGTCCTCAGAAGCGGACGCGGAGCGTCCGGTGAGGCATTCCCACGCAGAGCGTGGGAACGATCATCTGCGTGATCGATAATCAGGCGCCGACGATCCCGCCATCTTCCCGGGAAATCGCCATCACCGAAGACCGCGGTTTGCCATTGGGCAAATGCTCCGGGAATGTCGAACCGCCATTTTCCCCCGGATGCTGAATGCCGACAAACAAGGTCTTTTGATCCGGTGAGAAGCTGATCCCGGTGACTTCGCAGCCAATCGGCCCGACCATGAAGCGGCGAATCTCCCCGGTCACCGGGTCGGCACACAGCATCTGGTTGTTGCCCATGCCCGCAAAATCACCGGCATTGCTCGAATCGCCGTCGGTGAGAATCCACAAGCGTCCAGCTTTGTCGAACCCCAGGCCATCCGGGCTATTGAACATGTTCTGCGGCGTGATGTTCGACGATCCGCCCTTCGGCGTGCCGGCATGAACACCCGGATTGCCGGCGACCACAAACAGGTCCCAGGCGAAGCTATTGGCGGCATGATCGTCGCGGTCGGTGCGCCAGCGCAGGATCTGCCCGTACACGTTCTTCTCACGCGGGTTCGGTCCACCCACTGGTTGGCCGTCCTCGCCGCGTTTGGCGTTGTTGGTCAGGGTGCAATAGACCTGGCCATCCTTGGGGCTGACGACGATCCATTCCGGGCGGTCCATGCGCGTGGCTTTCACCACGCTGGCGGCGAGGCGTGTGTGGATCAGCACCTCGGCCTGGTCGGCGAAGCCGCTGCTGGCGTCGATACCGTTTTTGCCGTGGGTCAGCTCGACCCATTCGCCCTGGCCCTTCGGGTGATCGGCATTGCCGTCGCCGGCGTCGAAGCGCGCGACGTACAGCGTGCCGTGATCCAGCAGGTCGCGGTTGGCCTTGGGGTTTTTGTGGTTGATCTTGTCGCGGCTGACGAACTTGTAGATGAACTCGCCGCGTTCGTCGTCGCCCATGTACACCACGGCGCGGCCGTCATGGGTTTCAGCCAGCGCGGCGTTCTCATGCTTGAAGCGGCCCAAGGCCGTGCGCTTGACCGGCGTCGATTGCGGATCGAACGGGTCAATCTCCACCACCCAGCCGTGACGATTGAGTTCGTTCGGGTTTTTCGCCAGGTCGAAACGCGCGTCGTGCGGGTGCCAGTTGATCTCTTTGCTGGTCGCCACCGCGCCGTAGCGTTTCTGCGCGGCGTCGAATTTTTGCTCGGCATTGCTGCTGCCGAAGCAGTCGGTGAAGTTCTCTTCACAGGTCAGGTACGTGCCCCACGGCGTCTTGCCGTTGGCGCAGTTCTGAAAGGTGCCGAGGACATTTTTGCCCTGTGGGTCGGCGCTGGTTTTCAGCAGTTCATGGCCGGCGGCCGGGCCACTCAGGGTGATCGGTGCGTTGCCGTGAATGCGTCGGTTGTAGCGCGAGCCCTGGACGAATTGCCATTGGCCGTTCTTGCGCTGCACTTCGATCACCGACACGCCTTCGCAGGCCAGCGCCTTGCGCACTTCTTCGGCCGATTGTGGCATGCCGCCGTGCGCGTAGAGGTAGCGATAGTTGGTGTATTCGTTGTTGATTGCCATCAGCGCCCGGTCTTTCTCACCGGGAAACTCGAACAGGCTCATGCCGTCATTGTTGTCGCCGAACTGGAGTTCCTGCTGTTCGGCCGTGCCATTGCCACTGGGGTCGAAGGCCGGGCCGTTTTTGTGCAGGGGCTGGCCCCAACTGATCAGCACCGAGGATTTGTAACCCGCGGGAAGGGTGATGGCGTCGCTGGTGGCGGCGGGGATGCTGTCAAAGCCCAACAGTTTGCTGGTGCCTGCGCTGACGCTCGTGGCCAGCACGCTACGGCTCAGCAGGTTTCCACCGAGGAACATCGCCGCACCGCAGAGGGCTCCGGCGCTGATGAAACCACGACGGCTGAGGCCGACCATTTTTTCGAGGTCGGTGGATTGGTTTTCTTCTAATAGGCTCACATCAGGCTCCCTGCGGGTTTTTGCAGTCACCTTAATGAGCCTCCGTGACGTTTTTGTTTCAGAGCGGAGTGCCCAACAGGATATTGGACGGCGAACATTGCACCCGTACCGGTTTGTCGATGGCAAGCCCCAGGGTTCTCAAGTGCAGCGGTTCGGCCAGCGCGCACAGCGTATGGCCATTAGGCAGGCCGATGCGCACTTCGCTGGGGCCGTCTTCGGCGTCGAGAATTTCTTCGATAATGCCGTTCAAGCAGTTGTTGCCGGGTGTTTCCTGCTGGTCGATGCCCAGCAGGTCCAGCCAACCGGCCTTGATCAATGCGACCACCTCGGTGCCGATTTCCAACTCCAGGCGCAGGGTGCTATCGTGGGTAATCTGCGCATCAATGTTCAAGCCTTCGGCCAATTCAAGACGGATCAGGTCATTGCGCCCCTGAGCTTCGATCTCCACAACCTTGCCATGCAGTTGATTACGCGCGCTGGTCCTGAGCATCAGGCGGCCGAGCAAGTCCAGATCGCTGGCGTCTTCGGCCGCCTCCAGCACTTGGGCCTGCAGGGCTTGCAGCTTTTGGTAAAGGCGCAACACACGCAGGCCTTCGCTGGAGAGTTTGGCGCCCCCGCCGCCTTTGCCACCGACACTGCGCTCCACCAGCGGCTTCTGCGCCAGGTTGTTCAGTTCGTCGATCGCATCCCATGCGGCCTTATAGCTCAGGCCCGCACTTTTCGCGGCACGGGTGATCGAGCCTTGTTCGGCGATGTGTTGCAGCAACGCAATGCGCTGCGGACGACGGACAATGTGCTGGGACAACAAGGTTGGCAAGGACATGGCAAGGCGCTTTGGGCTGTGACGATTGGAAAGACGTTGGCCGCTTGGGGCGCGGGAGTCAAGTCAGGCCACGTCGCCAGGTTTGGGTGTTCGGGCCAGGCAGTAGACATCAACCCGTGCGGCGCCAGCCTCCATTAACAACCGGGCGAGGGCTTGCGCCGTCGCACCGGTGGTCAGCACGTCGTCCACCAAGGCCAGATGACGGCCCTTGATGTGCGCGCCGGGTGTCAGGGCGAAGGCATGGCGAAGGTTCTTTTTGCGGGCATCGGCATTCAAATCCTGCTGCGCGCTGGTGTCTTGAATCCGCAACAGCAGCGTTTCGTCGCAAGGGATGTCGAGGTTGGCGCCGAGCCAGCGGGCGAGCATCGCGGCTTGATTGAAGCCCCGTTGACGCAAGCGTTTAGCGGCCAGCGGTACGGGGACGAGCGCGTCAGGTCGATTCAGGTCTTCATCGAAGCGATGTTGCAGGAACTGCGCGAGAAGTTCGCCGAGCAGGCGGCCGAATGGCCACTTTGCCGAGTGCTTGAAGCGTGTGATCAACGTGTCCAGCGGAAAGCTGTAAGTCCAGGGTGTGGCCACTCGCTCGAAGGCGGGCGGGTGTTCCTGGCACTGGCCGCAGGTCAGCCCGGCGCCGGTCAAGGGCAGGGCACAGGTTTGGCAGTGATCGCCAAGCCAGGGCAGTTCCGTTTCGCAGGCCATGCAAATCGGGATGTGTTCATCGGCCGGTTCAGCGCAGAGCAAACAGTGCTGATTGTTTTTTAACCAGATGTAAACCGCCCCTTCGTAACGTGGTTGACAGCGCATGAGTCTTCCTTAAATATGCCGAACATCCGTGTCGCGTCTGTGGGTATTCCGTCCCCAGTCGCTTGCCAAGCATAAAACAAAGGAAACGCCCATGAGCGCCAGCACCACTGCAACCCTGCGTCATGACTGGTCTTTGGCCGAAGTCAAAGCACTCTTCGTTCAGCCATTCAATGACCTGTTGTTCCAGGCGCAGACGGTGCACCGTGCGCATTTCGACGCCAACCGCGTCCAGGTTTCCACGCTGCTGTCGATCAAGACCGGCGCCTGCCCTGAAGATTGCAAATATTGCCCGCAGTCCGGTCACTACAACACCGGCCTGGAAAAAGAAAAGTTGATGGAAGTACAGAAGGTCCTCGAAGAGGCCGCTCGCGCCAAGGCCATCGGGTCGACCCGTTTCTGCATGGGCGCCGCGTGGAAGCATCCGTCGGCCAAAGACATGCCTTACGTGCTGAAGATGGTCGAAGGTGTGAAAGCCCTGGGCCTGGAAACCTGCATGACCCTGGGTCGCCTGGATCAGGACCAGACCGAAGCGCTGGCCAAGGCCGGCCTCGACTACTACAACCACAACCTCGACACCTCGCCGGAGTTCTACGGCAGCATCATCACCACCCGCACCTACGGCGAGCGCCTGCAAACCCTGGCCTACGTGCGTGATTCGGGGATGAAGATCTGCTCGGGCGGCATCCTTGGCATGGGCGAGTCCCTTGATGACCGCGCCAATCTGCTGATCCAGTTGGCCAACCTGCCAGAGCATCCGGAATCGGTGCCGATCAACATGCTGGTGAAAGTCGCCGGGACGCCGCTGGAAAATGCGGAAGACGTCGACCCGTTCGATTTCATCCGCATGCTCGCCGTCGCCCGCATCCTGATGCCGCAATCCCACGTGCGTTTGTCCGCTGGCCGCGAAGCGATGAACGAGCAGATGCAGGCCCTGGCGTTCTTCGCTGGCGCCAACTCGATTTTCTATGGCGAAAAACTGCTGACCACTGCCAACCCGCAAGCCGACAAGGACATGCAACTGTTCTCGCGCCTGGGGATTCTGCCGGAAGCGCGCGAAGAACACGCCGACGAGGTGCATCAAGCCGCCATCGAGCAAGCGCTGGTTGAGCAGAAGAGCAGCGAGATGTTCTATAACGCAGCTGTTTAAGTCCTTTGCCTTGTAGGAGCAAGGCTTGCCCGCGATGAAAACGCCTCGGTCGGCCTGAATGACTGCGGCGCTCTTATCGCGAGCAAGCTTTGCTCCTACGGGGGCTGTACCCCATTCCTACTCGCGAGGCCTGCATGTCTTTCGATCTCGCCGCACGCCTTGCTGCCCGTCGTGCCGAAAACCTCTACCGCCAGCGCCCGCTACTCGAAAGCCCTCAAGGCCCGGAAGTGGTGGTCGATGGTCAACCGTTGCTCGCGTTCTGTAACAACGACTACTTGGGCTTGGCCAATCACCCGCAAGTGATCGAAGCCTGGCGCGCCGGTGCGGCTCGTTGGGGCGTCGGTGGCGGGGCGTCGCACTTGGTGATCGGCCACAGCACGCCGCATCACGCGCTGGAGGAGGCCTTGGCTGACCTGACCGGCCGTCCGCGTGCGTTGTTGTTCACCACCGGTTACATGGCCAATCTCGGTGCAGTCACGGCCTTGGTCGGGGCGGGTGATACGGTGCTGGAGGATCGACTCAATCACGCCTCGTTGCTGGATGCCGGTTTGCTGTCCGGCGCGCGCTTCAACCGCTATCTGCACAACGACGCGGTCAGTCTGGCCAAGCGGCTGGAGAAGGCCACCGGTAATACGCTGGTGGTCACCGACGGTGTATTCAGCATGGACGGCGACATCGCCAATCTGCCGGCGCTGGCGCTCGAAGCCAAGGCCAAAGGCGCCTGGCTGATGGTCGATGACGCGCACGGGTTCGGGCCGCTAGGCGCCAATGGCGGTGGGATCGTCGAGCATTTTGGCCTGAGTCAGGAAGAGGTACCGGTTCTGGTGGGCACACTGGGCAAGGCATTCGGCACGGCCGGGGCCTTTGTTGCTGGCAGTGACGAGTTGATCGAAAGCCTGATCCAGTTCGCCAGACCCTACATTTACACCACCAGCCAGCCACCGGCGCTGGCCTGCGCGACGCTGAAAAGCCTCGAACTGCTGCGCACCGAACACTGGCGGCGTGAGCATCTGAAGGTGCTGATTCGTCAGTTCCGCCAGGGTGCCGAGCAGATTGGCCTGGAACTGATGGACAGTTTCACGCCGATCCAGCCGATCATGATCGGCGATGCCGGGCGTGCGGTACGGCTGTCGCAGATGTTGCGCGAGCGCGGTCTGATGGTGACCGCGATCCGTCCGCCGACCGTGCCGGCTGGCAGCGCCCGCTTGCGGGTGACCCTGACCGCCGCTCATAGCGAGGCACAGGTGCAGCGCTTGTTGAATGGACTGGCCGATTGTTTTGCACTTTTGAAATCGGAGCCAAGCCATGCGTGACCGACTGATTCTGCTGCCCGGATGGGGCCTCGGGATTTCGCCGCTGGAACCCTTGGCGGCAGCCTTGCGTGGGCTGGATGAGCATCTGCGGGTCGAGATCGAGCCGTTGCCGGAACTGGAATCGAGTGATCTTGACGAGTGGCTCGATGAGCTGGATTCGACCGTGCCGCAAGACGCCTGGCTCGCAGGCTGGTCCTTGGGTGGCATGCTCGCGGCGGAGCTGGCGGCGCGTCGAGGCGATCGCTGCTGCGGTTTACTGACGCTGGCGAGCAATCCTTCGTTTGTTGCCCATGAGCAATGGCCGAGCGCGATGCCCGCCGAGACGTTCGAGGCGTTTCTGGCCGGCTGCCAGGCAGATCCACGCCTGACGTTGAAACGGTTTTCGTTGCTGTGTGCGCAAGGCGCGCAAGACCCTCGCGGTCTTTCCCGGTTACTGCTCGGTGGTGCGCCGCATTCCACTGCTTCGGTTTTGGCGGCCGGTCTGGAAGTCCTTGCACAACTGGATACTCGCCAGGCTTTGCAGGCATATCGCGGTCCACAATTTCATTTGTTCGCCGGCCTCGACGGCCTGGTTCCGGCCGAAGCCGCAGGGGATTTGCTGACGCTGCTGCCGGATGTCGAAATTGGTCTGATTGAACAGGCCAGTCATGCGTTTCTTCTGGAAGACCCCCACGGTGTGGCGGGGGCGATTCAGGCCTTTTTGCACGAGTCCGGTGATGACTGATTTATCCCTTCCCAATCTGCCCGGCGGTTTGCCTGACAAGCGCCAGGTGGCAGCGTCCTTTTCTCGCGCGGCAGCGAGCTATGACAGCGTGGCCGAATTGCAACGCGATGTTGGCAGCCAGTTGTTGAGTCGCTTGCCGGGTGATTTTGTCCCGGGTCGCTGGCTGGACCTGGGCTGCGGCACCGGTTATTTCAGTCGTGCGTTGAGCGAGCGTTTTCCGGCCGGTCAGGGTGTCGCCCTCGACATTGCCGAAGGCATGCTCAATCACGCGCGGCCATTGGGTGGGGCGACCCATTTCATCGCGGGCGATGCCGAGCGCTTGCCGCTCCAGGATTCGACCTGCGATTTGATCTTCTCCAGCCTTGCCGTGCAGTGGTGCGCTGATTTTGAGTCGGTGCTTCGCGAGGCGCACCGGGTGCTGAAACCAGGGGGTATTTTCGCGTTTGCTAGTCTTTGTGTAGGGACGTTGTTTGAACTGCGTGACAGCTGGCGTCAGGTCGATGGCATGGTCCACGTCAATCGCTTCCGCGAGTTGGGTGTTTATCAGCAGTTGTGTGCTGCCAGTGGCTTGAAGACTGTCAGCCTGCAAACGCGTCCTCATGTATTGCATTACCCGGATGTGCGCAGCCTGACCCATGAACTGAAGGCATTGGGTGCGCACAACTTGAACCCAGGGCGGCCGGGTGGTTTGACTGGCCGTGCGCGGATCCTCGGTTTGATCGAGGCGTATGAGCAATTTCGCCAGGCCGAAGGTTTGCCGGCGACTTACCAGGTGGTCTACGCCGTGTTGGAGAAACCTTTATGAGCGCAGCCTATTTCATCACCGGCACTGACACTGACGTTGGCAAGACCACCGTTGCTGCGGGTTTGTTGCATGCCGCGCGATCCGCGGGCCTGAGCACGGCAGCGGGCAAGCCGGTTGCCTCTGGCTGCGACGTGACGCCCAAGGGGTTGCGTAATGCCGATGCGTTGGCGTTGTTGGCCGAGTGTTCGTTGCCGTTGACGTATGCCCAGGTCAATCCACTCGCGTTCGAGCCGGCCATCGCTCCACACCTGGCCGCACGGGAGGCCGGCGTGGCATTGACCGTGCAGTCGCTGTTGACGCCCATGCGCGAGATTCTCGATATGCAGGCGGATTTCACCCTGATCGAAGGGGCGGGCGGCTGGCGCGTGCCGTTGGCGGATCAGGACAATCTGTCTGACCTGGCGATGGCGCTGGGTTTGCCGGTCATTCTGGTGGTCGGTGTGCGGCTGGGTTGCATCAACCATGCGCTGTTGACGGCCGAGGCGATTGCTCAGGATGGGTTGCAGCTGGCGGGTTGGGTGGCCAATATCATCGATCCGAAAACCTCACGGTTGGAGGAAAACCTCGCCACGCTCGCCGAGCGGATTCCCGCGCCCTGCCTGGGGCGAGTACCGAGGCTCAAGTCGATCACGGCTGAATCCGTGGCGGAACATTTGCAACTGGATCTGCTGGACTAGGTTTTACCTATGACAAGGCACTGTGCCATTAGTGTTTTTGTCGGGCCTTTTGCCATCAGGTCTGGTTCAATGGCCACCATTGATCCCTTGCAGGACGAGTTCTCCCATGGAAATCTCAGGTAACACCGCTTTTTATGCTGGTCTGAGCACTATTCAGACAGGGCAGAACCGCGTCGATCAAGCTTCCGGGCAGATCGCCAGCAACACCATTGAGCGTTCGGTTACCAGCCAGTCCTCCGAGGCTCAGGTTGATCGTCTGCGTTCGGTTGATCGCAGCCAGCAATCTGACCTGGCCAGCAACGTAATCGATCTGGCCCAAGGCAAATTTCAGGTTGAAGCGGGCGCCAAAGTCGCCAAGGCTTCGGACGAAATGCTCGGCACGTTGATCGATACATTCGCTTGATTCCCCGCTGAATCCGCTTCATCGACGCCGCGATTTTTCGCGGCGTTTTTCTGCGTAAGTCCTTCTCGCTCAACTAATCTTTTCTACACGCCGCGGTGTTTATTCAGCGCTCGTACGCTGCTGCGTGTCCGGCAGATCGGTGAGGTGATGACGAACGGCCAAAGATCGACGCTTGACAAGAATTAGGCGTAAACGTATGTTTCAAACAACTGTTTGACCGTCACAACAAATCAACACGGTCGTTCATTCCCGGTTACATCAGCAGAGGTTTATCGCTATGCCTGACTACAAGGCCCCCTTGCGTGATATTCGCTTCGTTCGTGACGAATTGCTCGGCTACGAAGCGCACTATCAGAGCCTTCCGGCTTGCGCAGACGCAACTCCGGACATGGTTGACGCCATTCTCGAAGAAGGCGCCAAGTTTTGTGAGCAGGTACTGGCGCCGCTGAACCGCGTGGGCGACACCGAAGGCTGCACCTGGAGCGAGTCCGGCGTTAAAACGCCGACTGGCTTCAAAGAAGCCTACAAACAATTCGTCGAAGGCGGCTGGCCTAGCCTGGCCCACGACGTAGAGCACGGTGGCCAAGGCCTGCCAGAGTCTCTGGGTCTGGCTGTGAGCGAAATGGTTGGCGAAGCCAACTGGTCGTGGGGCATGTACCCAGGCCTGTCGCACGGCGCGATGAACACCATTTCCGAACACGGCACGCCTGAGCAACAAGACGCGTACCTGACCAAACTGGTTTCCGGTGAGTGGACCGGCACTATGTGCCTGACCGAACCGCATTGCGGCACCGACCTGGGCATGTTGCGCACCAAGGCCGAACCTCAGGCCGACGGTTCCTACAAAGTCTCCGGCACCAAGATCTTCATCTCGGCCGGTGAACACGACATGGCCGACAACATCGTCCACATCGTACTGGCTCGCCTGCCGGATGCACCGGCTGGCACCAAAGGTATCTCGCTGTTCATCGTTCCAAAGTTCATGCCGAACGCAGACGGTTCGATCGGCGCACGCAACGCAGTAAGCTGTGGTTCCCTGGAACACAAGATGGGCATCCACGGTAACGCCACTTGCGTGATGAACTTCGACGCGGCCACCGGTTTCCTGATCGGCCCGGCGAACAAAGGCCTGAACTGCATGTTCACCTTCATGAACACCGCACGCCTGGGCACCGCGCTGCAAGGTCTGGCCCACGCCGAAATCGGCTTCCAGGGTGGCTTGAAATACGCTCGCGATCGTCTGCAAATGCGTTCGCTGACTGGCCCGAAAGCGCCGGACAAGGCTGCCGACCCGATCATCGTTCACCCAGATGTACGTCGCATGCTGTTGACCATGAAGGCATTCGCCGAAGGCAACCGCGCGATGGTTTACTTCACCGCCAAGCAAGTCGACATCGTCAAGTACGGCGTGGATGAAGAAGAGAAGAAGAAAGCCGACGCACTGCTGGCCTTCATGACCCCAATCGCCAAAGCGTTCATGACCGAAGTCGGTTTCGAATCCGCTAACCATGGCGTGCAAATCTACGGCGGCCACGGCTTCATCGCCGAGTGGGGCATGGAGCAGAACGTTCGCGACAGCCGCATTTCGATGCTGTACGAAGGCACCACCGGTATTCAGGCACTCGACCTGCTGGGCCGCAAAGTGTTGATGACGCAAGGCGAGGCCCTAAAAGGCTTCACCAAAATCGTCCACAAGTTCTGCCAGACCAACGAAGGCAACGAAGCGGTTCAAGAGTTCGTCGCACCACTGGCTGCATTGAACAAAGAATGGGGCGAGCTGACCATGAAGGTCGGTATGGCGGCCATGAAGGATCGCGAAGAAGTCGGCGCGGCCTCCGTGGACTACCTGATGTACTCCGGTTACGCCTGCCTGGCCTACTTCTGGGCTGACATGGCGCGTCTGGCTGCCGAGAAACTGGCTGCCGGTACTTCCGAAGAGGCTTTCTACACCGCCAAGCTGCAGACTGCGCGCTTCTACTTCCAGCGCATCCTGCCGCGTACCCGCACTCACGTTGTCACCATGCTGTCGGGCGCTAACAACCTGATGGACATGAAAGAAGAGAACTTCGATCTGGGCTACTAAGGCCTAAACGCAGTCCTTAAAAAACCGCCGCCCCGAAAGGGGCGGCGGTTTTTTTTTGCGCTGAGGTCAGGCCTTGATCACCATGGCGTCGGATCCAGGGGGCCGACGCCAGTCGGGGTGCTCACGCCTTCGCCGTTACGTATGAACGGCAGATGCCAGAAGTCGTTAGGCACCACAGGATCGCCAGGCTTGACGCCTTCCGGAAAGATGAACTCAAACACCGGCGCCACATACTGTCCGGCAATCAGTCCATTGGCGACGGTCAGCCTGCCCGCATTCTGGATGCAACTGTCCACGGCGGTCTGGGACAAGCTCTGCTGTGGAACGCAAAGTGACCGCGCAACGACGCGCAAGGTACGTGTCGGCTGGCTAAGTAGCCCTGCGGGCGATTTGGTCGCACGTAATCTGGCGCGTTGTGGCTGAGGACCCGTGTTCTGTGTGGTAATACCACCCGAGGCTCCCAGGCAACTGGCCGCAAGGCCCAGCGCAGGGTTGCATTCACCCGTCATCTCATAGGGTGTAACCCAGCGATTGGTTTGCACACCTGTCGATGGATTGACATCTATCAGATAGATGTCGACCGGGGTCTTGATGTCGGTGGTCGAGGCTTCAAGGAAAATCCGGTCCTGCGTCTCCTGGGCTACTCCGCTGATGGCTGTTGCAGCCGGGTCGGCCGTACCGATGCCAAACTCCCCGATAGCCATGTAGCTGGGCTGCGAACCAGGCTGAGTGTAGATCCCGACATTCGCCTCGATCGTGTGTGCAGAGACGAAGTCCGGGGCTCCCGTTGTGGCTGACTTGAACAAAGTACCGGACCAGCTGATGAAGTCGCCGACTTCGAAGGGGGCCTGTTGAGTCGGATCGGGGTCCGTCGCCGTGCGTGTAGCATCGCTGAATCTCTTCATGACGTACTGGCTGCAATAGACCTGCCCCACCGCTGGCCCTGAGAGTTCCCCACTGGCCGGAGGCGCAACACCGGCCTGGCTGAAATTGCGGCAGTTGTTGGTCGTGGTCGGGGTGACCACTTTTGGCCGGTTTTTCTGTGGGCAGAGCGCATCGTCCCCGGAAATCGTGCGCGGCACGCACATCGGGTAGCCGGTGGCGGCATGGATGGTCGGGTTGGCATCATCGACGGAGAAGCGTGGGTCGGGGCTTTGGGCACGGCCAAAACGTCCGTTCGGGTCGTTGATCTGAATAATCGTGGGTTGCGTCGGGTTCCCGCTGTCAACTTCGAGGTTGCCGTTGGTGTAGTCGATCCGGGTGATGAAACCGTTACCCGCGTTGACTGATTGCTGGGAGACAAAGATCAGCCCGGCAATCTGCTTGTTGGAGACGTTATTGCCTACCACATGGATCTCGAACGAGGGATAAGCCGCCGCTGATTTTCCGAGCGCCAGGGTTCCACCCCTGACGAAGTCGGCCCAGGTCAGGGTGTTGGCCGGCATCTGCATAACGGTGTTGCAAGGGACAACAATCGTGACGCCGTTCAACTGGACAGTCCCTCCGAAGCGGCCCGGGTCGCTGGTACTGGGGCAATTCGAATTGGTGGTGTCCAGGGTCATGTTTTGGATAAAACCGGTAACGTCAAACCCATTAATCGCAGTCGGGTTTGTAAAAATCGGATCGGGCAGTGTGGGTGTCGTGAACGGCGAGGGCAAACCCGGGGGCTTGGCAGTCCCGCCACCACCGCCGCCACCACCGCCACCGCCAGCTCCGTTTTTGGCAAATGCATCTCCGCCACCACTAATGGCCAGTGCGACAGCGACGGCACTGGCGAGCAGAACTTGGCGACTGAAGATGCCGTTGAATCGTTTGTGAGGCAGCGGCGGTATGGCGAGCGTTTTTTCGTACAAAGATAAGCTCATGGCTCACTCCAGTATCTTGCAAGACCAATTGCCGGCCAATCGAGATCGTAGATCTGCTGATGCGCTGAATCCTGCGCAAGAAAAACGCAAAGCCGTGAGTGTCGAATTTGGGCTCGATCCAGCGGAATAAGTGCCTGTGTACGGTCGACACTTGCCGTTCGGATGTTTTCACCTGCGTTGCGTCGGCCGGTTACGGACGCACGCGAGAGACATTTCCTTGAGCCTGAGGCGTACAAAGCAGTTGTCGTGCCTGTTTTGAAACAATTAGACACAAACAGTCGCCAGCGCACTCGGAATGCGGGCTGCGCGGCCAAGGATGGTATTGCGCACAACACTACCGAATTAATACCCACCAACATAGGGGGGGATATATACCCAAGTTCGGGAGTGTGTGAGGTGAAGTTTAAGTGTTCGCTGGGGGAGTTCGGTCCTAAGTACTGAATGAGAAATGTTGTCTATATCTACTCCGGGCGGAATGATATTGCAAGAAAAAAATATTTAAGTATTAGTCGTGAAGTTTTTGTTTTGATATTAAATAAAAGCCATAGCTCGCGCAGTGTAACTTGTACACGCGCGGAGTTTATATTTTATGAATGTTTATCCCCCCCTGATGACCTAGTTTGTAAGCGGGGCGTAAATGAATTTAGTTCCATGGAAGTGTGGTGAGCAATTGCTATGCCAGGCTGGTAAGTAATAATCATGGAGAATATTTTCCTTTATATTCATTGGCTTGTGATTGTTTGTGTAAGCCGGTGTTGGCATGTATTGGGGGATTGCACCCAGTAATGGGGGAAGTTCACCATGTTTGAGGTATGTCTGTAGTCGTTGTTGGTATGTGGTGTCGGGTGTGTTTGCAAGGCATTTCTATTTGTATTGATTTAAATAAAAATATTGATTTTTTTGTTACTGAATTTTTTTGTTACAGCTAGAGTTGGGTTAAGCGCACCCGTCGGTGCGACAGAGCAATGTCTTAATCAAACCTGAGCCAAGAGAGCACTTTGCCAGTTAAGCGTCGCCTTGCCCGAGCCATTTCGAGTGGTGTAACTAATCGTGCAAGCAGCAAGATTTATGGCGATGAGTTCATCTCGCAACAGGATAATCCCGGAGCTTGGCTACTCCGCACTGAATCGAGAATGTCATGATGTTTAAGTACTTGGACCTCTTTCGAATCACCCGTTTAGCCTGTGCGATGGCGGGGGCTCTTTTGACCATCGGTCTACCGGTCGCGAGTGCCTGGGCCGCTGACCCGGTAGCGGTCGATCCGCCCGTACTGGACGTGCCCACTCTGCAATCGCTGCGTGGACTGCTCCCGCCCGACCCGTCGGGAACCGAAGGCGGGCGCAAAGTCGACCTCATGACTGACTACGTGCTCAATCGCTCTGCGGCGGTTCTCTTGGGCAAAGCGCTGTTCTGGGACATGGAGATCGGCAGTGACGGTTCGACGGCTTGTGCCTCCTGCCACTTCCACGCGGGTGTTGATCACCGCACCACCAACCAGATCAACCCCGGTCAGGCGAATACTAACGCGAACGTTTCGTCGATCTTCAACAAGCCGTTCACCGCCTCGGACATTCCAGGCGACGTGCCGAGCTACACCACCAAATCAGGAGGCAAGGGCGGCCCGAATTACCTGCTGAAGAAAGACGACTTTCCGACCCATGTATTGGCTGATCCGATGGATCGCAATTCGGCGATTGTCTATTCGACTGACGATGTGATCGGGTCCCAGGGCGTATTCGACGCCAACTTCGTCAAACCCCATCAGGCACGTTTCGACAAGTGCATTCAGCAACCGGACGGCATCTTCCAGGTAGGTGGCATCAATGTTCGCCGCAGCACCGGGCGCAACGCACCCACGGTGATCAATGCCGCGTTCAACGTGCGTAACTTTTGGGATGGCCGCGCCAATAACGTCTTCAACGGCTTCTCTCCATTTGGCAATCGCGATCCTGACGCCGGGATTTTCGTGACCAGCGATCGCAGTGGCGTGGCGACCAAAGTCAGACTGGCGCTCAAGGATGCTTCCGCCGCTTCGCAAGCGGTAGGGCCTCCCGGCAGTCCGGTGGAAATGTCCTGCGGCGGTCGTACGTTCGCCGACATTGGCCGACGCATGCTCGACACCTTGATGCTCAAGCAACAGCGGATTTCCTCTACCGATTCGGTACTGGGGCCAGTGTCCAGCGCCCGCCGGCCGACCTACCGTGAGCTGATCAAGAACGCGTTCCAGCCGCGCCTGTGGAATGCCACGCAGCAGGTCTCGCTGGGTGGTGCGCCATACACCCAGATGGAGGCGAACTTCCCGCTGTTCTTCGGGCTGGCGATTCAGATGTATGAGTCCACGCTGATCTCGGACCAGGCGCCGTTGGATGCCTATTTGCAGGGCGATCATACGGCCATGAACGACCAGCAGGTCCAGGGCATGAATCTGTTCCTGGGCAAGGGCAAGTGCATCAGTTGCCATGGTGGTGCGGAGTTGACCAACGCCGGCAGCCGGTTGCTGTTCCATCCTCGGGAACGGATCGAGCGCATGGTGATGGCCGACAACCTGACCACGCTGTATGACAACGGCTTCTACAACACCGGGGTGCGTCCAACGTCGGAAGACCTGGCGCTCGGTGGCTCGGATGCCTGGGGCAATCCATTGTCCTTCACTCGCGAGTACAACACCGTACTCCAGGGCGGCCAGATCCCTGACCCGCTGGAGGTCGATGTGTGCACCTTCGAAGCGCTTTTGAGCCCGGCGATCCCTTGTGATGCGACGCTCAAGCCGAATGTCGGTTTTCGCGACGCGGTCGATGGCGCCTTCAAGACGCCGACTCTGCGTAACATCGCGTTGACCGGACCGTATTTCCACAACGGCAGTCGCGCGACGCTGCGTCAGGTCATGGAGTTCTACAACCGTGGCGGCGACCGGCGTGGTGAGGATGCCAGCAACACCAGTGGCTTCGACCACCCAGCGGTCAATCAGCACAACGGCTCAAACCTCGACCCGGACATGACTCGGCTGAACCTCACCCCGGATGAAGTGGATGCGCTGGTCAAATTCATGGAAGTCGGACTGACCGATCCTCGGGTCGCATGGGAACGGGCGCCGTTTGATCATCCGTCGCTGGTGCTGGCACAGGGCGAAAAGGGTGATGAAAACTCCGTCGGGCAAAAGCCGGCGAGTCCGAAGATCACTACCCGACAAGCGCAGGATGCCGAAATCCAGCTCAAACCGGTCGGTGCTGAAGGTCGCCCAAGTCTGGAGGGGCCGCTGCAACCGTTCAACAACGACCTGTAATCATATTTCCCTTTACGTCACTGGCGGCTGATGCTCGCCAGTGACGCTTTTTTGTAAATACCGCAGTATTTCACTCAGCAAATCGGGGTTTCTGCCGTTACAGTTGGTGGGCACAATGCCATCTATTTGTCGTGACGGTCGGAGCTTTACCCTTGCCGCGTTCTTCCGCTGTGCGTTTCAGCCATTTCCTACCGTCGATACTGCTCTTGCTTGCGGGACTTGCGGCTGCCTATATCAAGGAATTGAACGTTTTCTTCACCTCGCTGTTCAACGTGCTACCGACTCTGGTGCTGTTGCTCGGCGGTGCGTACTGCGCGGTTTATCGACGTCAGCGTGAGCTGTTTCTGATGGTCACGGTGTACATCGCCTACTTTCTGCTCGACACCCAAACCGACTACTACCGCGACAACGGCAAAGTCCGTGATGACGCAGCAGTGGTTTTCCACCTGTGTTGCCTGTTGCTGCCGCTGATGTTTGGCGTATTCGCCGCCTGGCAGGAACGCACACACTTGTTTCAGGACATGGTGGCGCGCTTTGCTGTGTTGCTGGCCGTCGGCAGTGTGGCGTTGGGGCTGGAGCAAAGTTACCCACAAGCCTTGCTGATATGGCTGTCCGAAATCCGCTGGCCGGCGCTGCATGGCGCCTGGATGAGCCTGATCCAGCTGTCCTATCCGGTGTTCATCGCCTCGTTCTTGCTGCTGAGCTGGCAATACTGGCGTAACCCAAGACCTTTGCATGCGGCTCAACTGGTCGGTTTGCTCGGTTTGTTCTGGGCACTGCCGAAAACCTTCATTCTGCCGTTTACCCTCAACATCATGTGCAGCCAGGTGATGTTGATGATTGCGGCGGCGGTCGCCCACGAAGCCTATCAAATGGCCTTCCGTGACGAACTCACCGGCCTGCCGGGTCGTCGTGCCTTGAACGAGCGGATGCAGCGGCTGGGGCGTAATTACGTGCTGGCGATGAGCGACGTCGATCACTTCAAGAAATTCAACGATACCCATGGTCATGATGTGGGTGACCAGGTGCTGCGCCTGGTGGCCAGCAAACTGTCGAAAATTGGCGGAGGCGGTAGGGCGTATCGCTACGGCGGTGAGGAATTTGCGCTGGTGTTTGCAGGCAAGACGCTCGAAGAGTGCATGCCGCACCTGGAAGTCATTCGTGAATCCATCGCCACCTACAGTATTCAGCTGCGCAATCAGGACAACCGCCCTCAGGACGATCAGCAGGGACGTCAGCGCCGCTCGGGCCCCGGCGCGTCCAGTGTGTCGGTCACCGTCAGCATCGGCGTCGCCGAACGCGTGGATCAGCGCACCCCCGAAAAGGTCCTCAAGTCCGCGGACGAAGCGCTCTACAGCGCCAAGGGCGCCGGGCGAAACTGTGTGGTGGCATTCGGTCAGACGCGTCGTGGCGCCGTGCGAATGGACGCCGCTGCGGGTTGAGTGATGATGGCGCATTCAGCGTCTGGACTGTGATTGTTCGGCGTGGTGGGCGGCAGTAGGTTTGAAGCATCTGCTGACGGAGAAACGACCATGCCTGAGTACAAAGCTCCCCTGCGCGACATGCGCTTTCTGATTGACCACGTCTTCGACTTTCACGCCAATTACGCCGCGCTGGGTGCCACTGAGGCCAGTCCGGACATGGTCAACGCGATCCTCGAAGAAGGTGCGAAATTCTGCGAGAACGTGCTTGCGCCATTGAATCGCAGCGGCGACGAAGAGGGCTGCCATTTCGACAATGGCGTGGTAACGACGCCTACAGGCTTCAAGCAAGCTTTCGCACAATACGTTGAAGGGGGCTGGCATGGTCTGGCGGCTGATCCGGCTTACGGCGGGCAAGGCTTGCCAAGTTCCCTGGGCCTGGTCATCAGCGAAATGGTCGGTTCCAGCAACACCTCGTGGGGCATGTACCCGGGATTGACCCATGGTGCGATGTCCGCGATCCACGCCCACGGCACCGAAGAACAGAAGCAGACCTACCTGAGCAAACTTACCGCTGGCCAGTGGACAGGCACCATGTGCCTGACCGAAGCCCATTGCGGCACCGGCCTGGGCATCATCAAGACGCGGGCCGTGCCGTCAACCGATGGCAGCTATGCAATCTCCGGAAGCAAGATTTTCATCTCGGCCGGCGAGCACGACATGAGTGACAACATCATTCATCTGGTGCTGGCGAAACTGCCGGATGCGCCGACAGGCACCCGAGGCATTTCGCTGTTTATCGTGCCTAAATTCCTGCCCGGTGGCGACGGAGAGGCGGGCGAACGCAACGCTGTTTCCTGCGGCTCTATCGAACACAAAATGGGCATCAAGGCATCGGCCACTTGTGTGCTGAACTTCGATGGCGCCAAAGGCTTCTTGATCGGGGAGCCGAACAAGGGCCTGAACTGCATGTTCACCATGATGAACCACGCACGCCTCGGCACCGGGATGCAGGGGTTGTGTCTGGGGGAGGCGAGCTTTCAGGGCGCCATCAAGTACGCTAACGATCGCTTGCAAATGCGCTCGCTGACCGGCCCGAAAGCGCCAGAAAAAGCCGCCGATCCGATCATCGTGCATCCTGACGTGCGCCGGATGTTGCTGACCATGAAAGCCTTCAACGAAGGCAACCGCGCGTTGACTTACTTCACCGCGCAATTGCTGGACGTGGCGCACTTGAGCCCGGATGAAACCGCACGCCAGGACGCCGAAGACCTGTTGGCCTTTTTGACGCCAATCTGCAAAGCCTTCATGACTGATACCGGGCTGGAGGTGACCAACCACGGCATGCAAGTGTTTGGCGGGCACGGCTTCATTCGTGAATGGGGCATGGAGCAATTGGTTCGCGATTGCCGGATTGCGCCGATCTACGAGGGGACCAATGGCATTCAGGCGTTGGACTTGCTCGGGCGCAAAGTGCTCGGCAGTCAGGGCAAGCTGCTGCGTGGCTTCACCAAAATCGTGCACACATTCTGCGCGGCGAACGCTGGGCATCCGCAGCTCGCCAGCTATGTGGCGCAGCTCAACGAGCTGAATCAGCAGTGGGGCGAACTGACCACCAAGGTCGGCATGGCAGCGATGAAGAATGCGGACGAAGTGGGCGCGGCATCAGTGGATTATTTGATGTACAGCGGTTACATCATCCTTGGCTATCTCTGGCTGCGCATGGCACTGGTGGCTCAGGCGCAACTCGATGCGGGTAGCGGTGATGCCGATTATTGTCAGGGCAAGCTGGCGACCAGCGAGTTTTACTTCAAGCGCTTGTTGCCGCGTACGGCGGCTCATCGCGCGGCGATAGAGGCTGGGAGTGATTGCCTGATGAAGCTGCCGGCAGCGCTGTTCGCACTTTAGTCTTTTAAATCCGCCACATTGGAGCCCGCATCATTGCGGGCTTTTTAATGACCCGACAGTCAGTGACTAAACATTACAAAAGGGTCATGGGCTGACCCTATGTGTCGCAAAAGTTGTTGGGTTACACTCGGACCCAACGAAAGCACCACTCCTACGAATCACCTGTTTAGATCTTGCGAGGTTTGCCATGGCTGACTACAAAGCGCCCCTGCGCGATATGCGCTTCGTTCTCAATGAAGTTTTCGAGGTCGCCAAACTCTGGGCCGAGCTGCCTGCGCTGGCCGAGACCGTCGATGCGGAAACCGTCGAAGCCATTCTCGAAGAAGCCGGCAAGGTCACCAGCAAAAGCATCGCGCCGCTGAGCCGTGCGGCTGACGAAGAAGGTTGCCATTGGGCGGACGGTGCGGTCACCACGCCGGCAGGTTTCCCGCAGGCTTATCAGACTTATGCTGAAGGCGGCTGGGTCGGTGTCGGTGGCGATCCTGCCTACGGCGGCATGGGCATGCCCAAAGCCGTGTCGGCTCAGGTCGAAGAAATGGTCAACTCCGCCAGCCTGTCGTTCGGTCTGTACCCGATGCTGACGGCCGGTGCCTGCCTGTCGATCAACGCCCACGCCAGCGACGAGCTGAAAGCTGCGTACCTGCCAAACATGTACTCCGGTGTCTGGGCCGGTTCCATGTGCCTGACCGAGCCGCATGCCGGTACTGACCTGGGGATCATCCGCACCAAGGCCGAGCCTCAGGCCGACGGTTCCTACAAAGTCAGCGGCACCAAGATCTTCATCACCGGCGGTGAGCACGACCTGACCGAGAACATCATCCACCTGGTGCTGGCCAAGCTGCCGGACGCGCCGGCGGGGCCGAAAGGTATTTCGCTGTTCCTGGTGCCGAAGTTTATGGTCAATGCCGATGGCAGCCTGGGTGCGCGCAACCCGGCAAACTGCGGTTCGATCGAACACAAAATGGGCATCCAGGCGTCCGCGACCTGCGTGATGAACTTCGACGAAGCCGTGGGTTACCTGGTCGGCGAGCCGAACAAAGGCCTGGCGGCGATGTTCACCATGATGAACTACGAGCGTCTGGGCGTGGGCATTCAGGGCCTGGCCACCGGCGAGCGTTCTTATCAGAACGCCGTTGAATACGCTCGCGACCGCCTGCAAAGCCGTTCGCCGACCGGCGCGCAAAACAAAGACAAAGTGGCTGACCCGATCATCGTCCACCCGGACGTACGTCGCATGTTGCTGACCATGAAAGCCTCGAACGAAGGTGGCCGTGCGTTCTCGACTTACGTTGCCATGCAACTCGACACCGCCAAGTTCAGCGAAGACGCGACTACCCGCAAACGCGCTGAAGACTTGGTGGCGTTGCTGACGCCAGTGGCCAAGGCATTCCTGACCGACCTGGGTCTGGAAACCACCGTTCACGGCCAACAGGTTTTTGGCGGCCACGGTTACATCCGCGAGTGGGGCCAGGAGCAACTGGTGCGTGACGTTCGTATCACGCAGATCTACGAAGGCACCAACGGCATTCAGGCACTGGACCTGGTCGGACGCAAAATCGTCGGCACCGGCGGCGCGTTCTACAACCTGTTTGCTGACGAAATCCGTCATTTCACCGCGACCGCCAGTGCTGATCTGGCCGAGTTCACCAAGCCGCTGAATGATGCGGTAACGACCCTCGACGAGCTGACCGCGTGGTTGCTGGATCGCGCCAAAAACAACCCGAATGAAATCGGTGCGGCGTCGGTCGAGTACCTGCAAACCTTCGGTTATGTGGCATATGCCTACATGTGGGCACTGATGGCCAAGGCTGCGTTGGGCAAAGAAGCGCAGGACGACTTCTACGCGAGCAAGCTGGGTACGGCGCGGTTCTATTTCGCACGCCTGTTGCCACGTATTCACTCGTTGAGCGCGTCGGTGAAAGCCGGTAGCGAGTCCCTGTTCCTGCTGGATGCTGCGCAGTTCTGACAAGGTAACGTCATGTAAGCAATCTCTTACATGACGTGCTGCTGTTTTCCCATAGGCGTAGATTGGATCCACAGTTAATCTACTTCACATGGACGTCGCGCAGGAAGCGCAAAGCAACAACACGGACACGTAGGATTCTGCCAGGACGGCGGAGTGAAATGGATGTCAGGGAAACAGTCTGCAAAGCCCCGCTTCGGCGGGGTTTTCTTTTGCCTGCAGAAAAGTGCTCAGCTCAGTCCGTCCAAGGTCGTCGAGCTATTCAAGCGCTGATCCGGACCGTTCATCACTTCTTCCAGCAGCGTGCGTAACAAGGCCAGTGAGGTCTGTTGCCGCTGTACATCGCGACACACCAATCCGACTTTCAGCGGCACACGTGGCTCGGTCAGTGGTTTCCACAGCAGCTCGTTATTACCGAGTGCCTTTTGCGAACGCCCCGGCAGCACCGTCGCCAGTCGGGTGTGTGGCAGGCTGTCGAGAATCCCCGCCATGTTGTTCAGTTCGGCCTGCACTTGCGGGCGCCTGCCGAGGGCGGCCAGTTGCGTCTGCCAGATCTGTCGCACCTGAAACTCTTCTCCCAGTAGCAGCATCGGCAACTCGGCGGCCTGGCTCATGGAGACTTTCTTGAATTCGCGCAACGGGTGGTCAGCGGGAATGACAAGAGTCAGTTCATCTTCGTACAGCATCACCCCATGCAACCCTGGCTGCCTGGGTGGCAGGTAGCTGATGCCAATGTCCAGTGAACCATTAAGCAGGCGTCGCTCGATTTCCAGCCCGGTCAGTTCGTAGATCTGCACCACCAGATGCGGTTGGGCTTTGCGCACCCGTTCGAGCATTTGCGGCACCAGGCTGGTGTGGACCGTCTGCAACACGCCAATCGCCAGTGTGCGCAGCGCCTGTCCCTTGAAATTGCCCAACGCTTCACGCGCGCGTTGCATGCCGTCGAGCAAGGGCAATGCGTGGTTGTACAACGTGTGGGCGGCCAGGGTTGGCAGCAGGCGTTTGCTGCTGCGTTCAAACAGGCTCACATCGAGGTTCTGCTCGAGGTGGCGGATTTGCTGGGATAACGCCGGCTGGGAGATTGAAAGCCGCTCGGCGGCCCGGCCGACATGGCCTTCTTCGTAGACCGCGACGAAATAACGCAGTTGCTTGAAATCCATAAGTAACGCTTATTGAAAATGCTGGAAAATCGAAATGGCTCAAGGCCGTGCCTGCGCCTAGTCTAACCGCATTCACAAGGCTTACAGGGCCGCAAAGCACCATGAATTCTGTTTGCAGCGAGACTGTTTACATAGGTAAGGCAAAAAACCTCAAGCGAGGTTTTTTCGGATGAATTTGTTCAGTTTGCGGCGTTGTCCGCCCAGTCTTGATGATTTGGCGGTCGACACCTTCCAGCCCACCCACCACCACAACCCTTCCAGCGAGTACATGATGCCCAGCGTCGAGCGGCCGAAACAGATTTTCGTCCGTGGTCAGGGTTCCTGGTTATGGGACAGTGAGGATCGTGCTTACCTGGATTTCACTCAAGGTGGTGGGACCAATAGCCTGGGGCACAGTCCTTCGGTATTGGTTCAGGCGATTTCGCAACAGGCTCAATCACTGATCAACCCCGGTTTTGCGCTGCACAACCGCGGCCGGCTCAACCTTGCGGGGCGTGTGTGCACCGCGACTGGCAGCGATCAGGCGTACCTGCTCAACAGTGGCAGCGAAGCCTGTGACGCGGCAATCTCCTTGGCGTGTAAATGGGGCGAGCGTTATCGCGGTGGTGCCTCGCGCATTATCGTTGCCAGCAACAGTTGCCATGGCCGTCATCTGGCAACGATGTCGGCGTCGGACGTGCACCACGTTCCCTTCAATGATCTGGCGGCCATGCACGCGGCGGTCGACGCCCGGACCGTGGCAATCATGCTTGAACCGATCCAGAACGATGCGGGCGTGATCCCGGCCACTGAGCATTACCTCAAGAGTGTGGAACGGCTGTGTCGCGAACTGGGCATTCTGTTGATCCTCGATGAAGTACAAACGGGCATCGGGCGTTGCGGCACTCTGCTCGCCGAACAGTCCTACGGCGTTCGGGCCGATGTCATCGTTCTCGGCAAAGGACTCGGTGGTGGTGTGCCACTGGCGGCGCTGCTGGCACGGGGCAAGGCGTGCTGTGTTGACGTCGGCGACCTGAGCGGCAGCCATCATGGCAATGCCCTGATGACCGCTGCCGGCCTGGCGGTGCTCGACAGTGTGCAGGACAAAGGTTTTCTCGAGCATGTCGCGCAGACCGGCCAGCATCTGCGCGAAGGACTGCGGCTTTTGTCCCATCGCTATGGCCACGGCGAATTGCGCGGGCAAGGGCTGTTCTGGGGGCTGACGTTGTCCGACGATTCGGCTGACGCTGTCGTCAAAGCCGCGTTGTACGAAGGTTTGCTGCTTGACGCCCCACAACCCGATTGTTTGCGCTTCACCCCGGCCCTCACCGTCAGCAACGCCAACATCGACGAAATGCTCCTGCGCCTGACCCGCGCCTTCTCCCGGGTGCGCACTGCACAGTTGCAGTGCCGAAAAGGGATTGCGGTCTGATCAGACTCGTCCCACACAAACACCAGAACCGTCTCGCGGTAATAACGCATCGCCCCACGTTTGATCCTTTCGCGTGGGGCGTTTTTTTGTCTGCAAAACCTGGCGAAGTGTCGGCGCTCGGTAATCAGTGCACTGAACCCTGACGCACGACACAGGTCGATTAGGTGTATGGCTCGCGTGAGCCCATTCAAATCAGGAGCTACCCCATGGACTTTATTCGAATCATCATCGCCATTCTGTTGCCGCCATTGGGTGTGTTTCTGCAGGTCGGATTTGGCGGGGCGTTCTGGTTGAACATTCTGCTGACCTTGTGCGGTTATATTCCCGGGATTGTGCACGCGGTGTACATCATCGCCAAGCGCTGAGCCAGGCCTCAAACGCCCTGATCGATTACCCTGCGATAAAACAACCACTCCTGTTCCAGGGCATGGGCCTGATTGCCAGCCTTGCGGAAGCCGTGGCGCTCGTCGGCGTAGTAATGCGCTTCCACCAGGATGCCGTTGTCCTGTAGTGCCTCGACCATGTCCCGGGTCTGTTGCGGCACAACCACGGCGTCCAGTTCACCCTGAAAGAAAATCATCGGTACACGGATGTTGCTCGCATGCAGCAACGGCGTTCGTGCGGCGTAGCGTTTGGCATCCTGCACCGGATCACCGATCAGCCAGTCCAGATAATCACCTTCGAATTTATGAGTCGCCCGTCCCAATGCCACGGGATCGCTGACGCCGTACAGACTGGCGCCAGCGCGGAAAACGTTCTTGAACGCCAGGGCACACAGGGTGGTGTAACCGCCAGCGCTGCCACCGCGAATGAACGCGTTGTCGCCGTCGATCAACCCGCGTTCGGCGAGGTGGGCGACGACTGCGCAGGCGTCCTCGACGTCCACCTCGCCCCAACTCAAATGCAGCGCCTGGCGATATGCCCGGCCGTAACCGCTGCTGCCCCGATAGTTGAGGTCGGCCACGGCAAAGCCGCGTTGCGCCCAATACTGGATGCGCGGATCGAGCATCGGGTAGCACGCCGAGGTCGGGCCGCCGTGGATGAACACCACCAGCGGTGGTTTCGCCTCCCCGGTCGTGGCCGGGTAGAAGAACCCGTGCGCCTCGCCCGAACCGCTCGGGTAGCGCAGGGTTTGTGGCACGCTGATCTGCTCGACCGGCATGGGTGTGACACCACCGGCCAGTACCTTGACACGCCGGGTGCTGCGATCGATGGCGATCACCGCTGCCGAACTGATCGGTGAGGCGGCGATGCAGTAGATGAATTGCTCATCCAGTGCGAGATGGCGGAAGCGGCTGTAGTCACCGGTGAAATCTTCACGGGTGTCACCGCAAAGGCCCAGTCGGCCAAAACCGCCTTCGGTCCAGCTCGCCAAAAAAGTGTTGTCGCGCAGCGGGAGCCAAGTGCACCCCCCCAATTGCCACGGCGCTGGCCCATGATCGGCCGCGGCGCTCGGCAGCGGATTCAACCCGTCTGAAGACTCGACCCATGGCTGCCAATATCCGCCACGGTCGGTCAGACAAAACAGCCGGCCGCTGGTATCGAATCGCGGCTGTTGCAACGACTCCTGAGCGGCGTCGCCGGCCACGCAATGCGGCAGCGCAAAGCCACCATCGCTCTGACGTTCGGCCACCATCAGACGCGTTGCAGTCCAAGGCTGGTCCGGCCGACTCCACTCGATCCACGCCAACCGCTGAGCGTCGGGACTCAACGTCGGCGCAGCGTAGAAGTCCGCGCCTTCGGCCAGCAAGTGACGGGCGCCATCAGCCACATCGATCGCGACCAGACGATGTTGATCGTGGTGCTCTTCGACGGCCAGAACCTGTCCATTGGCGAATTGCAGGTCGCCATAGCGGCATTTACTCGCGGTCAACGCTTCGGGTGTTTCGCCCTGCAGCGATTGCCGATACAGCTGTTGGTCCGCCTCGTTGACGAAAACGATGCCGTCATCGGTCAGACAAAACCCGCCGCCGCCATATTCGTACACTCGACTGCGCACACTAAAACCCGACGGCGTCAGGCAATGCGCCTGGCCGTCACGCCAATGCCAGATCCGGCAAGCGGCTTCTTCGGGCCGGTATTCGTTCCAGAACAGACCGTGCTGGCCGACCTGCAGTTCGGCAAAGTCGATCGCGGCCGCGACGGCCCTGGAGGCGCTGAAAGGCTCAGCTTTTTGCGATAAGGCGGGAGTTTCGTTCATTGCGAAAGGCCAATTGTTCGATGGTCTGAGTCGCGTGCTCGGCTTCTTCGCGGGCCTTGAGAATCACGCCATGATGTTGAGACTTGCTGCACACTGGGTCGGCGTTGCTCGCGTCACCGGTGAGCATGAACGCCTGGCAACGGCAGCCGCCGAAGTCCTTTTCTTTTTCATCGCAGGAACGGCACGGCTCGGGCATCCAGTTGTAACCGCGAAAGCGGTTGAAGCCGAAGGAGTCGTACCAGATGTGTTGCATGCTGTGGTCGCGCACGTTTGGAAATTGCACCGGCAGCTGTCGGGCGCCGTGACAGGGCAGGGCGGTGCCGTCCGGGGTAACGGTCAGGAAGATGCTGCCCCAGCCATTCATGCAGGCTTTCGGGCGTTCTTCGTAATAGTCCGGCGTAACGAAAATCAGCTTGCACGGATGCCCTTCGGCTTCCAGCTTGGCGCGGTATTCGTTGGTGATGCGCTCGGCGCGGACCAGCTGTTCCCGGGTCGGCAACAACCCGACGCGATTGAGCTGCGCCCAGCCGTAAAACTGGCAGGTGGCGAGTTCGACGAAGTCCGCCTCCAGGGCGATGCACAGCTCGATGATCCGGTCGATCTTGTCGATGTTGTGCCGATGGGTCACGAAATTCAGCACCATCGGGTAGCCGTGGGCTTTCACCGCGCGGGCCATTTCCAGCTTCTGCGCAAAGGCTTTTTTCGAGCCGGCCAGCAAGTTGTTCACTTGCTCATCGCTGGCCTGGAAACTGATCTGGATATGGTCCAGGCCGGCCTTCTTGAAATCGCTGATTTTCTGCTCGGTCAGGCCGATGCCGGAGGTGATCAGGTTGGTGTAGAAGCCCAACTTGCGTGCCTCGGCGATCAGCTCGGCGAGGTCCTGGCGCACCAGCGGTTCGCCACCGGAAAAGCCCAACTGCGCCGCACCCATCTCCCGCGCTTCGCGAAAGACCTTGATCCACTGCTCGGTGCTCAGCTCCTTGCCTTGTTCGGCGAAGTCCAGCGGGTTGGAGCAGTAGGGGCATTGCAACGGGCAGCGGTAGGTCAGTTCGGCCAGCAGCCACAGCGGCAGGCCGATTTCGGGTGTGGGCGGTACTTGCACCGACGACTCAGGCAAGTTCGATCCAGTGCTGCGCACGGGCAACCTCCATGAATTGCTCGATGTCGTCACCGAGCTCCGGCACGCCGGGGAACTGCAGGTCGAGCTCGGCAATGATTGCCGCAACATCACGCTCGCCATCGATCAAACCGCCAATCAGCGCGGCGCTTTCATTGAGCTTGATCATGCCTTCCGGGTACAGCAGCACATGGCCTTTTTGCGCCGGTTCGTACTGGAAACGGTAGCCGGGACGCCAGGTCGGGGTCTTGCTGCGATCGAAACTCATAAGGTGATTCCTTTATGCCAGACCCGTTGTTCGGTCACGCTGTGATACGGCGGGCGGTTCAGTTCGTAGGCCATGCTCATGGCATCGAGCATGCTCCAAAGGATGTCCAGTTTGAACTGGAGAATTTCCAGCATGCGCTCCTGACCGGCCCGGGTGGTGTAGTGCTGCAAGGTGATCGCCAGACCGTGTTCCACATCGCGGCGGGCCTGGCCCAGGCGAGTGCGGAAATACTCGTACCCGGCCGGGTCGATCCATGGGTAATGCTGTGGCCAACTGTCCAGGCGCGATTGATGGATCTGCGGCGCGAACAGTTCAGTCAGCGAGCTGCTCGCGGCTTCCTGCCAACTGGCCCTGCGGGCAAAGTTGACGTAGGCGTCGACGGCAAAACGTACGCCGGGCAGCACCAGTTCATGAGAGCGCAGTTGATCCGGGTCGAGGCCCACAGCCTGGCCCAGACGCAGCCAGGCTTCGATGCCACCGTCTTCGCCGGGGGCGCCATCGTGGTCGAGCAGGCGCTGAATCCACTCGCGACGGATCTCGCGATCCGGGCAGTTGGCGAGGATCGCGGCGTCTTTCAGGGGAATGTTCACCTGATAGTAAAAGCGGTTGGCAACCCAGCCCTGGATCTGCTCGCGAGTCGCCCGGCCTTCATACATCGCCACGTGATAGGGGTGATGGATATGGTAATAGGCGCCTTTGGCGCGCAGGGCGGCCTCGAATTCGGCGGGGGTCATTGCGGTGTCAGTCATTGCGGTTCTCCGGGGAGCAGCCGTGAAATCTTTGGTGTCAGGTCGGACGTCTTCGCGGGCAAGCCCGCTCCCACAGGGGGTTTTGTACGCCACAGAACCCGTGTGGGAGCGGGCTTGCCCGCGATGGGGCCCTCCGCTACAACACAATACTCATGCCGTCATAAGCCACTTCAACATCCCGACGAACCAGCTCGGCACGCTCCGGCGAGTCTTCATCAAGAATCGGGTTGGTGTTGTTGATGTGAATAAGCACCTTGCGCTGCTTGGGCAGTTGCTTCAGCACCTCCAGCATGCCGCCGGGGCCGCTCTGCGCCAGGTGGCCCATTTCCCGTCCGGTGCGCGTGCCGACGCCGCGACGCTGCATTTCGTCGTCGTCCCACATCGTGCCGTCCACCAACAAGCAATCACTGCTGGCCATGATCTTCAGCAGCGGCGCGTCGACCTTGCCCAGCCCCGGCGCATAGAACAGCTTGCCGCCGGTGTTCAGGTCTTCGACGATCAGACCGATGTTGTCGCCGGGGTGCGGGTCGAAGCGGTGCGGCGAATACGGCGGCGCGGCGCTGCGTAGCGGCAACGGGGTGAATCGCAGGTTTGGGCAGGCCGCGATGGTGAAGCTGCGGTCCAGTTCGATCGGGTTCCAGTCCAGTCCGCCATTCCAGTGGGTCAGCATGGTAAACAGCGGGAATCCGCTGCTCAAATCTTCATGGACCATGTCAGTACACCAGACCTGATGCGGGCAACCTTCGCGCAGGCTGAGCAGGCCGGTGGTGTGGTCGATCTGGCTGTCCATCAGGATGATGGCGCTGATGCCGGTATCACGCAGGGCGCGGCCCGGTTGCAACGGGGCGAAGCTTTGAAGCTGAGCGCGGATGTCCGGTGACGCGTTGCACAACACCCAGTTCACGCCATCATCGGAAATTGCGATAGACGACTGGGTTCGCGCCTTGGCGTTCAGGCTGCCATTGCGAAAACCGGCGCAGTTCACGCAATTGCAATTCCACTGGGGAAAACCACCCCCCGCGGCGGAACCTAGAATCTGGACAAACATGGCCGCTCCATCATTCGAAAACTGAAAATAAAAACGCCTCGGCGAGCCGAGGCGTTGCACTGCGCTACAAAAAGATTAGCGGCTTGCGAAGTACATGGTGACTTCAAAGCCGATACGCAGGTCGGTGTAAGCAGGTTTGGACCAGGACATGGGAGCATTCCTTCAGGTGATGGGACAGTTCAGATCTATACATATAGTCCACCTCCAGTCGGAGATGTTCAGATAGTTAGGTAGCTATGTTACTTAAAATTTCAAAGTAATTGGCTGCCAATGTGTGAGAAAGCTAATTGCAGCCTTGGTAATGATCATTTTGTCGCTTGCCAAAGCGGGTTCGGGCAAGGCGCGCTGGCCAGGGCGCGCCAGCCACCCTGCGCCTGATTCAGCCGCTGTGCCGCAGCCAGCAATGAACGGTGGTCAATCGTCAAAATGGCCTGGGCCAGTTGCTTCAGATAATCCGACGAATGGCCGGCTAATTTGCTCTGCCAGAGTAGTTCCGTTGCCTGGACGGTGGGCAGTGCGGCGCTATCAAACTGATCGGCCAAGGCCTGGCGCTGAGCGATGAAAGTGGCGTCGTCGAGGCTTTGAATCATCGAAGTGAAGCCGTTCAGAAACGCCTGGATATGATCCAGCAAGTCCACCGGCGCAACGCTGGGCGATTGCACGCCGAACAGGATCCCGGTTTGCCCATGAATCTGTCGCAGGGCGCTGAACACCGCATAGCCGAGTTGCAACTCCACCCGCAGGCGCTGGTAGAACGGTGTCTGAGCCAGATGCGCGAGTAAACGCCAGGCCGCTTCATCGGCGATGTCCTGAGTCGGCGTCGGACAGAAGAGCAGCAACGCGTGCTCGCTGGCGCCGGTATCGACGGTCGTCCACAGATGCCGGGCGCTGATCGAGGGCGGCAGTGTCAGTTGATTGTCCGCGGTGCCGGGAATACGGCTCAAGGCCAGGCCCATCGCGGCTTGTGTCTGGGTGGACAGGCCAACCGCCAGGCCGTCCCAGCGCGCGCTCGACCAGAGTTGCTGGAGGTCGTCTGAGTCGTCGGTGCGCTCAAGACACTCGTCGGGCAGCGCCTTCAGCAACTGCCGAATCGGTATCAGCGCAGCGCTTGCCGGTTGTTCTTGTGGGGCAACGACCTCAGGTTCGGTCAGCACTTTCAGCGCGTGTTCGAGGACAGTCGGCATCGGCTCCTGGAGTCCGGTCATTTTCAGCAGCCATTCATTGCCCGATGCAGTGAAGGAAAAGTCGACGCCGGCCTGGCGCGCATCCTCGCGTAATGGCTGCAGGCGATTTTCCAGGCTCGATTGAAGGCTGGGCAGCGGTTTGAAATCGAGGCGCCAGCGCAGAAATATCGCCCCTTCATCGCTGTTGTCCGCCAAGGCCTGACTGAATTGCATCGGCGAGTTTTCACGACGACTGCGCGAACGGTCCTGGGCAAACGTGCGCAGGCCTCGGTGTTTGCTGGTCTGACCGCGAATCAACCCGGCATTGGCGGTGGGTGCTTCGTCGCGCAAAAACGGATTTGGCGTCGGCAATTGCCAAGCGCCGCTGAAGTTATCCACAGCGCCGATTTTTTTCAGGAGGTCTTTAAGCGCTGCAACCCCCTGCTCGGACAGCCCGGTTTCGAGCTGCTCGCTGTCCCGTTGGGCCAATGGCAAGGCAGCGCCGACTTGCTGCTGGCGTTGCAGCAAGGCGGCGTATTCTTCGCGCAAGTCGGTCCAGTCTTGATGGGCGGCAAAAAAGCCCAGCCAGTCGAGAAGCTTCTGGCGAATCACACTCGCCGATTGCGCCGTAGCGAGTTCAATGTGCAGCAACGCTTGCCCCGCGAACTGATACAGCGGCGCGGCTTTCAGGCTGTCCGCCAGCCCCTGCTCTTGCAGCGTCGACATCAGACCGCCAGGTTTCGCGGCATTCAGCCAGTGACACAGAAAGGCCAGCGCTTCACGCGATGAGTCGGGCAATGCTTCGAACGCGAACAGAAGATCCAGGCGACGCTCGCCAGCCTGTTGATAAGTGTTCTGCGATGCGTTCATCAGCGCGCCGGGCGTTTGTTGTGCGACCTTGTCCCCGACGGGAATCTCGGCGCCAAAACGCTGAGCCATCTCGCGTAATTCATCGAGACTCTGCGGCCCGGCGAGGCTCAGTGTCAGTTGCCCGGTCTGATAAAACCGTTGATGAAAATCCTTCAAGGCCTGCTGAAACTCAGGGAGCTCCACCGGCAGGCTATCGCGATTTCCGGCATGGAAACCGCGCAAGGGATGGGTCGACGTCAACCCATCGAGCAGCGTCAATTGCCGTTGCGCCGCCGCGTCCTGTGACCAGGCGACAAACTCGGCTTGCAACACTTCGCGCTCGCGCAACTGATCCTCCGGATTCATACGTGGATGGGCGAGCATGTCTGACAGACGCTCCAGCCCGCCGAGAAATGCCTGAGGCGGCAGTTCGAAAAAGAAGTCGGTCGTGCGTTCGCTGGTTCGTGCGTTGACCTGCCCGCCGTGACGTTGCACATAGGCCATCAGCCCTTGGCCCGCAGGAAAGCGCTCAGTCCCCAGAAACAGCAAATGCTCCAGAAAATGCGCCAGGCCGGGCCAGGCCAGCGGCACATCGTGACTGCCCGCCGCAACCCGGAGTGCCGCCGCGCAGCGCTTCAAATTCGGGGCATGACGCAGCGTCACCCGCAAGCCGTTGGCCAGGGTTTCAGTGTGGGGGCGAGGGTGATTCAGCGCAGGCATGAGCACTTCCAGAACAGAGAAGCGCTAATGCTAGCGGATTACAGGGGCTCAGCGCTTGTTAAGGTCGCCGTAAAGCTCGGGACGGCGGTCCAGCAAGTAGCGATTGGCGGCGCGAGAGTCGGTCATCAACTGCCGATCCAGCTCGCCGACGATCAGCGCTTCATCGAGGCCAGCCTGGGCGATGCGGCTGCCATCCGGCGCGGCGATGCTGCTCTGGCCGCAGTAGTGGATGTCGCCTTCATGGCCGCAGTAATTGGCGTAGGCCACATAGCACTGGTTTTCGAAAGCACGGGCGCGGACGGTGACGTCGGCGACGAAGTCGAAGGGAATCATGTTTGCCGTCGGCACCAGGATCAGCTCGGCACCGGCCAGCGCCAGGCGTCGAGCGTTTTCCGGAAACTCCATGTCGTAGCAAATCAGGAAGCCCAGCTTCCAGCCATTGAGCTCAATCACTGGAAAGTCATCTTCGCCAGCACTGAACATCGAGTGATCGAGGTCGCCGAACAAGTGAGTCTTGCGGTAGTTGCACAACCGCTCGCCCTGGGCGTCGATCAACTGCACGGCGTTGTAGATCTGCCCGTCTTCGGTGCGCTCCGGGTAGCCATATAAAATGGCGATCCCGGCAGACTTGGCAATGCGCGCAATGTGTTGCGCCGATTCACCGTTGTGCACCTCCGCGAGGACGCTGACGGCGTCGACGCCGATGTTGTAGCCGGTCAGGAACATCTCCGGCACTACCAGCAAATCGGCGCCTTTCGCTTCCTGGGCCAATTGCTGCAGACGTTGCAGATTGCCGGCGACGTCCAGGGGCAGCGGTGGACATTGGTAAAGGGCTACGCGCATTTCGGACTCCTCTTACTCGGGCAGGGCGATCGGTCCGATCTCGTTGAACACATCACCTGGACCCGGGTTCTCGGCGTGAGTTTCACCGCCGAAATGTTTCATGATGCCCCACACCGCGTTGAGTGAGGTCTGCACCGCGCCTTCAACCCAGGCCGGCGTCCACGAAACGTCGTCGCCAGCGATGAAAATCCCGCGTTGCTCGGCTGGCATCTCGTCTTGCATGAAATGCGCGTACATGCGCTGGTTATAGCGATAGTGGCCGGGCAGGGCGCCTTTGAAGGCCCCGAGGAAATGCGGGTCGGCTTCCCAGGATACGGTGATCGGATCGCCGATGATGCGCGCTGCGATGTCGACTTTCGGGTAGATCTTTTTCAACGCGTCCAGCGCCAGCTTCACGCGTTTTTCCACCGGCTGCGGCAACATTTTCAGTGCGTCGCTCATCCACGAGTACGACAGGCAAATCACCCCCGGCTTATCGTCGCCGTTATCGAACAGGTAGGTGCCACGGGTCAGGCGATCGGTGAGCGTCATGCTCATCAAGTCGCGGCCGGTTTCCGGGTCCTTGTCCTTCCAGAACGGGCGGTCGACCATCACGAACGTCTTCGACGATTGCATGTAGCGCGTGCGATCCAGCGCCATCCACATTTTTTGCGAGAACAGGCTTTCGTCGCATTCGATCTGGGTGGTCAGCAGCCAGCTCTGGCAAGTGGTCAGCACCGCGGCGTATTCGCGGGTATCACCCCAGTTGTCGGTGACGGCGAAACGGCCACCCGGTGCATGGGCAATCTTCTTCACGCCGGTACGCGGTGCTCCGTTGTGCAGGGAGCTGAGGCTGGTGCCTTCAGGCCAGTGCACGCAACGTTCCGGCACATGGCGCCAGATACCCTGTGGCACCTGTTCCACCCCACCGACCACCAAGTGCTGATGATCGTCGCAGTTGGTCATCACCACGCGGAAGATTTCCAGCATCGAGTTGGGGAAATCCGAGTCCCAGCCGCCGGTGCCGAAACCGACCTGGCCGAACACTTCGCGGTGATGGAACGACAGCTTGGCGAACGCTTTGGAGGTGGCGACGAAGTCGTAGAAGGTGCGGTCGTCCCACAGCGGGACGAGGGTGTTCCACAGCTCCTTGAGGCGTGGCACGTCGCGGTCGCGGATCGCTTGCTGGATATCGGAGAACTGCGAGCCGGCTTCCAGGGCGTCGGCCCAGGCGTCAGCTACTTCCTGGAACAGTGCAGGAAGATCTGCCAGTTTTTGTGCGTAATGGGTTTTGCCTTCCAGATCGATCACGGTGCTGCCCGACGCGGGGGTCAGCGGGTTCGGGAAGGGTTTGGTCTCAAGACCGAGCTTGTCGACGTAGTGATAGAACGCGGTGGACGAGACCGGAAAACGCATGCCACCGAGCTCGGCGATGATGCCTTCAGCGCCATTGAACGCTTGGGAACGCAGGCGCCCGCCCATTTTCGAGGCTTCGTAGACGACGGGTTTGAGGCCCAGTTTCATCAATTCGTAAGCCGCCACCAAGCCGGCGATACCAGCACCGACAATCGCTACTTCGGCACCGTGGTTGTGCGCAGGAATGCTGCCCAGACCCGCCGGGTGTTCGATCCAGTCGTCGAAGGCGAAAGGAAAGTCCGGGCCGAAAATGGTGACTGGTTTTTTACCGTCTGCAGGATGGCGATTGTTCTTGTTCATGGCTGACCTTGCTGGCGACCCGACGCGGGATGCGCGTCTGAGTATAGGAAAAGATGGCAGCCATTCTAGTGAGCGTAGAACACGTTAATAAGACGCAATATGTCGTCGATTTGCCATTTTAATGGTCAATATGACGTGGCGTTGAATCAGAATGACAATTCGATCCCCTGTAGGCGCGAGCGTGCTCGCGATGGCGTCAGCTCAGGCGCCCATGAAACCTGAGTTGGAATGTCAAACCGGCTGCCCCCGATCAATCTTGCTGCTCAGAATGATCGAAGTCGTCGTCTTCTCCACCCCATCCACACTGCCGATCTGATCCAGCAACTGATCCAGCTGCTCTGGCGAGTCGGTACGCAACCACGCCACATAATCAAATTCGCCACTTACCGCACACAACTGCTGAACCTGAGCCATCGCACTGAGCCGGCGCAGCACTTCCTTGCCAGAGCGCGGTTGCACGGTAATCCCGACATACGCCTGCAATCCGCCATCGACCACGCGCTGACCGAGGCGCACGCCATAACCGGTGATGACTTTGGCCTTTTCCAGGCGCGCCAGTCGCGACGTGACGGTCGTGCGCGCGATGCCCAATTGCCGGGCCAGCATGGCCACGCTCTCGCGGGCGTTGATCTGCAAGGCTGCGATCAATTGGCGGTCGATTTCATCAAGCACGGGCGGGCGGATGTCAGGCAAGGGGTGGCTCCAGTGGCACGGTTCAATGGCTGAGCATGTTACAGACTCGTTCGGCGGGGCGCTTGTGGTCGATATTCGAACTGGGGCTATGTGATTGCTAGACATTGCCCAAGTGACGGCTGAATCACGGGCGTGAAAAAGCCGCGCATTAGCGCGGCTTTTCTGTTTGGCCGCTCAGCAGCCAGGAGTCGGCAGTTCGGAGCCGATGGTAATCGCGGTAACCTGCACAGCCTGGAAGCTTTGCTGCGCCTGCGCGTCGAAATCTCTCTCACAGTTAAAACGAGTATCGGTGACAAAATCTTCGCCCTTGACCTTGGTCATGCTGGCCTGCCACTGGTTAGAGGCTTTCAGCGCTTGATCGCTGACCAGCACAACTTCCAGCAACACCTGACGGAAGTCCACAGCTCGCGGGCCGTCCCATAGCGCAAAAACCGACGGATCGGCAGCGTTGCCGCACATGGTCAGGCAGTCCGCGTAGAAATTCAGGTCCCCAGCCGCTTGTTGAAAGTTTCCGAAGGTCAGGGGCTTGTTGGCGGCCGGTGCGAACGATTCACCGATGAAGGATTTCAAGTCGGCTTGGCAGGTCGGCGAAAGCTCCATGCGCAGTTCACTTATTGTGCCGCCACCGGCAGTCGCCGTAATTTGGCAACCTTGAACCTCATAAGAGTGATGATCGCCCGAACTCTCACGTGCGACGCCGGCAACCGATTCGAAGTGACGCAGATTAGTGCCCAACATTTTTCCATTAAAAACATCGGCAACGCTGGCTTTCGCTTGGGCAATCGCAGGGCTGCCTGCAACAATCAGTGCTGTGAACAGGCTGGTAAAAATGGCTTTCTTCATCCGCAAATTCCTTTTGTCTCGATTGAGTCGAACGTGCCCTTCGACGATGAGGCGCGAACATACACAACGTTGATAGTGATTGGCCAGTAGTGAGTGCCAGGTCGCGTATCGGCGAATGCGTCACGACACTCGTGACGATGAGCTGAAGGTCTCGAATACTCGGGGCATAATCCTGTTGAGTGCTGTTACTCGGATTCCGTCGCGGTCCGCGCAGGTCGCGGTGTCAGCACTTTCACCACATCATCAATTACCGCCTTGCTCATCGCCGTCAGATAATGCGCGGCCCAAGCGTGGTGGTCGGTGTCCTTTGTGTAGGCGGCATCCTCGGCAAATGCCTTGGCGAGGAATAGCAGATTGGAGGCCTGTGCCAATGCTTCGACGATGGGGACACCGGGCCTGACGTTGAATAACGCCTGATCCGAGCAGTATATGAACGGAGTGAAGCCAATGGTTTTTAGTTCTGATTGGTTGTTCATGGTCAACTTCCTTGATTTGAGGAGATGCCAATTTCGTTTCCAAGCGAATGGGTGGCAGCTGTGCGCAGGTTGGAAAACCGGGAATCAAGGAACCGGCACGCCCTAAGACGTCCCGCGCACAGCCGCCATAACTCAGGTTGCAGATAAGCTGCTGCAATCGTAATCAGGGGCGCTGTTACGTTTTGATTCGACGGGTTTCCAAGCCCGATCACTGCATTGGCAGTGACGTCCGGAGAGTATCCCGTCGAACAAAAGCGCAACAAGGCAGCAAAGTGCCCATCACAAGATAATCAGATGTTGCCTACAACCTTGGCGGGCGTCATCTGATAGCTGCGACATACAACTTAAAGAAAACCAGCTCGTCGCATACGAAAAAGCCGCGCATTAGCGCGGCTTTTTTGTTTGGTGGGCCCACACGGACTTGAACCGTGGACCAAAGGATTATGAGTCCTCTGCTCTAACCAACTGAGCTATAGGCCCTCAGTAGGTCGCGGATTATAGCGACGGTTTCTCGGCTGTGCTATCCGAAAAATCGGATACGGCTATACGAAGAAACGTCGCGGCAAATTCGTCGGGGGGCAGCGGCAGGCTGACGATGTAGCCCTGGATCTGTTCACAGCCTTCGGCAGTGAGGAATTCCTGTTGGGCCACGGTCTCGACGCCTTCGGCAATGACGGTAAATTGCATGCTGCGGCCCAGCGCGATGATCGCGCGAACGATCGCCGCATCGTGCGGATCGTCAGGCAGGCCGCGGACGAACGACTGATCGATCTTGAGAATATCCAGCGGCAAGCGCTTGAGGTAGCTCAGCGACGAATAGCCCGTACCGAAGTCATCGATGGCCAACTGAACACCCAGTTGTTTGAGTTGGTGCAGCACCGCCAGCGCTTCTTCGGCCTGGCTCATGATGAAGTTTTCGGTAATCTCCAGTTGCAGAAAACCCGGCGCGAGATGGCTGTCCTTGAGCAGTTGTTCGATCCGCCCCAACAGGTTCGGTTGGCGCAGTTGGGCGCCTGCGAGGTTGACCGAGAGCGGGCCGAGGCATTCATACACCTGATTCCACTCTTGCATCTGCCGGCAAGCCGTCTCGAGTACCCAGTCGCCAATTTGCAGAATCATGCCGTTTTCTTCGGCCAGGGGAATGAAGTGTTCCGGCGGCACGGTGCCGAAGGTCGGGTGATGCCAGCGAATCAGCGCTTCGGCGCCGACCAGTCGATGGTCGGCGAGGCTGATTTTCGGTTGGTAATGCAGGAATAGTTCGTTGCGCTCGATGGCGCGCCGCAGCTCATGTTCCAGCGCCACGCGTTCGCTGGCCTGTGCGGTGAGGTCGCGGGTGTAGCTTTCAACCCGGTTACGCCCCTTGGCCTTGGAGCGGTACATCGCCGCGTCGGCGTTTTTGACCAGCGTGGCGACGTCCCAGCCGTCGTTGGGGTACAGGCTGGTGCCGATACTGGCGCTGATGAAAAACTCATGCTCCCCGGCCTGGAAGGGCGCGGAGAAACAGTTGAGCAGCTTGGTCGCAATATTGTCGGCATCGCTGGATTGCTGAAGGCCCGGTAGCAGAATGATGAATTCGTCACCACCAAGGCGCGCAACGGTATCGATATCGCGCAACTGCTCTTTGAGGCGCACGGCGATGCCTTTGAGCAGCAGGTCACCGACCGGGTGGCCGAGGCTGTCGTTGATGTGCTTGAAGCGGTCCAGGTCGAGGAACAGCACTGCGCCCTGGCCGCCGTTTTCCTTCTGCGAGTTGAGTGCGGTTTGTAGTCGGCTTTCGAACAGCGTGCGGTTTGGCAGGCCGGTCAGTGGGTCGTGATGCGCCTGGTAGTCGAGTTTGGCCTGGGCGTGTTTGAGGCTGGAAATATCGGCAAATACCGCCACAAAGTGGGTGATGAATTTTTCCCGGTTGCGCACAGCGTTGATGGTCAGCCAGCTCGGATAGAGTTCGCCGTTCTTGCGGCGGTTGGAAATCTCGCCTTGCCAATGACCTTCGGCTGTCAACTGATGCCACATCGCGGCATAGAATGCGCTGTCGTGGAGGCCCGAAGCGAGCAGGCGAGGGGTGTGGCCCAGCGCTTCGCTCTCGCTGTAGCCGGTAATCTCGGTAAAGGCACGGTTGACCGCGCTGATGTGCTGTTGGGTGTCGGTGATCAACACACCTTCGGCTGTGCTTTCGAACACGGTGGCGGCCTGTTGCAGCTTTTCCTGCATGAGGTGCCGCTCGGTAATGTCCCGGGCAATGGTCAGCATGCAATCTTCATCGCCGATCGGCAGCGGACGGCTCGATACCTCGCAGAGGCGGATCTGCCCGTCGCTGCGGCGGATGTGGCAGCTGAAGTCGCGGACGAAGCCATCGCGGTGCAGCAGGTCGAGCATTTGCTTGCGTTCGTTGAGGTTGACCCATATCCCCAGGTCCAGGGCCGACCGGTCCACGGACATTGCGCTGTTGAAACCGGTAATGCGGCTGAATCCTTCATTGACCTCCAGCAGTAACCCGTCGCTCTGGCGCGACAGCAACAAACCGTCTGGGGAAGCATGAAAGGCCTTGGCGAATTTCTCTTCGGAGGTTTGCAGTTGTTGCTGGGTTTCTTTTAGCTGGCTGATGTCACGCACCACCACTACGAGGGCGGGAGTGGTATCGAGATCAAAGGGTTCGGCGGAAATCAGGCCGGTAAACACGTGGCCATTACTGCGACGAAAGGGCATTTCCAGGTTGCGGATACTGCCGGCCTGCAGACGTTGCAGCAGGCCGGGACCCACACCGGGTATGCCCCAGATGTTCAGGTCGGTGGCGGTCTGGCCTATGACCTCTTCGGCCTTGAGACCAATCTGTTCTTCGAACGCTTTGTTGACCTCCAGCAGACAACCGTCACTAAGCCGCGCGATCACCAGGATGTCCGGGCACTGCTGGAATACCGAGGCGAATTTTTGCTCGGAAAGGCTTAGCGCCTCTTCAGTGCGCTTGGCATCACTGATGTCGATCATCAACCCGCGCAACACCGGCTCATGGCCGTGCTCGATCAGGCTGACGATGTCGCGCACCCACAGGCAGCGGCCATCGGCGGTGATGACCCGGTAATCAACGCTGTGATCGCGCCCGGCCAGCACTTCGTGATCGCAGTAGGTTTGAGCCCGTGTCAGGTCCGCAGGGTGGATGATATTGCGCCAGAACCCCGGAATCAGCCAATGGGACAGGGGATATCCCAGCAGGTCTTCGGCGTGTGGCGACACGTAGCTGTAGGTGTAATCGCTGATCCGTGCTTCCCACGCGATGGCCGACAGACTCTCGACCAGCCCGCGATAGTGGTACTCGCTGCTGCGCAGCTCCTGTTCGAGGTCGACCCGACGAGCAATTTCAGAACTCAGTCGACGATTGATCCGAATCACCACGGCCAGCATGACCATCAGAAACAGCAGCCCCGGCAAGCCGTAAGCCAGCAGATCCGACCAGAAGCTACGGTGATCCAGGACATTTCCGACCCAGTGTTCCTGAATGGCGCTGATTTCACTCGGGCTCATGTCCGCCAGCACTTTATCCAGAATGCCGACCAGCACCTTGTTGTTGGGGGGCACGGCCATTGCCAGTTGATAGCGATACGGGGTTTCGCCGCTGACATACAACCCTTCGAGCTTGAGCTGACGAAGGCTCCAGACGCTGGAAGCGAGATCGCCCACCACGGCGTCTACTTCATCGGTGGCCAGCGCCTGCAAGGCTGAACTCACATTGGACATCGGCACCAGATTCAAGTCTGGGTGGTGGGTGCGCAGTAGCTCATGCGGCGCATAGTTTTCCACCACGGCAATCTTTAGCCCGTACAGGTCTTCGAGCTTGTGCGGTTGGGCGCCGCCGACATGGGCCAGGATGACAATCGGAAAGTCGAGGTAGGGGCGCGTAAACGACAGGTATGACTGGCGTTCCGGGGTCGACATGATGCCCGGTAACATGTCTAGCTTGCCTTGCTTGGCCTGTTCCAGTACGACCGTCCAACTGACCGGCTCGATGGGCGTGAGTTTGATCGCCAGCCTTTGGCGGATCACGTTGATGTAGTCCGCGGCCAGGCCTTGATAGCGGCCCTGTTCGTCGCGGAACTCAAATGGCGGCCATGACGCGTCCACACCCAAGCGTAAATCCGGGTGTGCGGTCAGCCAGCTACGTTCGTCGTCGGTCAGAGTCAGCGCGCCAGCCGTTGCGGTCCAGGTCATCAGCGACAGCAAAAAAAGCACGGTCGGCAGTCTGGGCATAACGGTCTCGTTATGGCTCGGGGGAATGTTTCGAGTGTAGACGGGCTAAGCGGTGGGGGGGATGTGCGGGGGATTTAATCTGCATAAAGCAAAACCCCCGGCCTGGGCCGGGGGTTCTGTTGTTACTCGTCGAGGAAGGAGCGCAAATGCTCGCTTCTCGTCGGGTGGCGCAGCTTGCGCAGTGCCTTGGCTTCGATCTGACGAATCCGTTCACGGGTCACGTCGAACTGCTTACCAACTTCCTCAAGGGTGTGGTCGGTATTCATGTCGATACCGAAGCGCATGCGCAGAACCTTGGCTTCACGTGCAGTGAGGCCGGACAGCACTTCGCGAGTCGCTTCTTTAAGGCTCTCAACAGTGGCGACATCGATTGGCGACTGCATGGTCGAGTCTTCGATGAAGTCACCCAGATGGGAGTCCTCGTCATCACCGATCGGGGTTTCCATGGAGATCGGCTCTTTAGCGATCTTCAATACCTTGCGGATCTTGTCCTCAGGCATTTCCATGCGTTCGCCCAGCTCTTCCGGAGTCGGTTCGCGACCCATTTCCTGCAACATCTGACGGGAAATACGGTTGAGCTTGTTGATCGTCTCGATCATGTGCACCGGAATACGGATGGTGCGGGCCTGGTCGGCGATCGAGCGAGTGATCGCCTGACGGATCCACCAGGTGGCATAAGTCGAGAATTTGTAGCCGCGGCGGTATTCGAACTTGTCTACCGCTTTCATCAAGCCGATGTTGCCTTCCTGGATCAGATCGAGGAATTGCAGGCCACGGTTGGTGTACTTCTTGGCGATGGAGATCACCAGACGCAAGTTCGCTTCGACCATCTCTTTCTTCGCGCGGCGGGCCTTGGCCTCACCGATCGACATGCGACGGTTGATGTCCTTGATCTCGGCGATCGTCAAACCGGTTTCGGTTTCCAGCGCGGTCAGCTTCTGCTGGCAACGAATGATGTCCGGTTGCAGGCGACCAATGGCTTCAGCGTATTTGCTCTTGCCTTTGGCCAGTGCATCGGTCCAGCTTTCGTCAACTTCATTGCCTGGGAACTGGCGCAGGAAGTCGGCACGCGGCATGCGGGCATCACGAACGCAAAGTTGCATGATCGCGCGCTCTTGCTGACGCAGACGATCCAGGGCACTGCGAACACGCTCGACCAGGCCTTCGAATTGCTTCGGAACCAGTTTGATCGGCATGAACAGCTCAGCCAGGGCCAACAGCTCGGCGATTGCCAGCTTATTGCCACGACCGTGCTTTTTCAGCGCCTTGCGGGTGATTTCCATCTGATCGGAGACAGCGCCAAAACGCTGTGCAGCGATGATCGGATCCGGGCCGCTTTCGGCTTCTTCTTCGTCATCCGTTGCTTCGGCGTCATCGTCGTCGGTGTCGTCGGCAGCGGGAGCGGCTTTCGGATCGATCGGCGGTGGCACTTCTGCAGCAGGCGGTGCAATGCCGTCGTCCGGGTCGATATAACCGCTCAGGACGTCGGACAGGCGGCCACCTTCGGTGGTGACGCGAGTGTATTCGGAGAGAATATGGTCAACCGTGCCAGGGAAGTGCGCAATTGCGCCCATCACTTCGCGGATGCCCTCTTCAATACGTTTGGCGATTTCGATTTCGCCTTCACGTGTGAGGAGCTCTACCGTACCCATTTCACGCATGTACATGCGCACTGGGTCGGTGGTGCGACCAATGTCGGTCTCGACCGCTGCCAACGCTGCTGCTGCCTCTTCGGCCGCGGCTTCGTCGGTATCGGCGTCGGCCAGCATAAGGGAATCCTTATCTGGCGCAACCTCGAATACGTTGATCCCCATGTCATTGATCATGCGGATGATGTCTTCCACCTGTTCCGGATCTGAAATATCCTCCGGCAGGTGGTCGTTGACCTCCGCGTAAGTCAGGTAACCCTGCTCACGACCAAGTGTGATCAACTCTTTGATACGAGACTGCTGTTGCGCTTTTCCGGACATAACACCCTATCCACTGAAGGTCTTGGCGGGCAAAAAACAAGCCGAGGATTATACCTGAGCTATGACCTCACGCGCCAGTTGAGGTCGGGTTTGATACAGCCATATTGCGTTTTAATAGGTCGCGCATCTGATTTGCTATCTGATTTGCTTCCTCCGCGGTCAATCCTGGCTGCCTTGCTTTCCTGATTAGTACTTCCAGGCTATCCGTGTGTTGAGCGGCTGATAGCCTAGTAATGGTGTCTAAAAACTGTTGTTCAAGGTTGTCACCTGCAATCAGCCATTCCTTTTCCGCCAATGCCTTGAGCAAACGCCCCTGCTCAGTCCCGTGCCAGCGGGCCATAAGCTGAATTGAGTTTAGCTTAGGATTTTTTTGCACCGCTTCGATCAGTGCGACCAGCAGCTGTGCGTAGGTATTGCTCTCATTGGCGAAATGGTCGGCGGTTTCTACCCGGCCGGCCAGGTCTGGATGATGAATGAGGGTTCGAAGTGCGATCAGCGTTGGGGCTTCCACGGCAATTGGAGTGCGCGGGGCGCTCGGTTGATCACGATCGCCACCGCGTTTGCCATTCTTGTCCCAGGGTTTCTTGTCCCACTTCTTGCCGCCAGCGCCGGGTTTTTTCGGCGTCCACTCCTGCTGCGGCGCGTACATCTCTTGTGACTGCGGCTGATGGTAGTCGCTGTAATCGGGCATGGCGTCGTAATCGATGCCTGGATCGTATGCCGGTGGCGCTTCCTGCGGGGCGCTTTGCGCCAGTTGGCTGACGGCTTCACCGCTAAGCCCGGTGATTTCGCTCAGACGCTGGCGCATCAGGATGCGCAGGTTGGCACCCGGTACCTTGTCGATCAGCGGCGCGGCGAGGGTGGCCATGTGGGCCTTTCCTTCCAGCGAGCGCGGGTCCGACTCCTCGGTCAACTGCTGGAAGAAATAATCCGCCAGTGGCTGGGCGTGCTGGTTGATTCGCGCACGGAAGGCATCCGTGCCTTCGGAGCGAACCAATGTATCCGGGTCTTCGCCTTCCGGCAGGAACAGAAAGCGTGCGCGCCGCCCGTCTTGTAGGCAGGGCAGTGTCGCTTCCAGTGCCCGCCAGGCGGCATTACGGCCAGCCTGGTCGCCGTCGAAACAGAACAGCACGTTGGGCACGACGCGAAACAGACGCTTCAAGTGCTCTTCGCTGGTGGCGGTGCCCAGGGTCGCGACGGCATTGCGCAGGCCTTGCTGGGCGAGGGCGATGACGTCCATATAGCCTTCGACGACGATGATTTCGTCGAGGTTGCGGTTGTTTTTGCGTGCTTCATAAAGACCGTAGAGTTCCTGGCCTTTATGGAAGACCGGTGTTTCCGGTGAGTTCAGGTATTTCGGTTTGTCGTCGCCCAGTACCCTGCCGCCGAAAGCGATGATGCGCCCACGGCTGTCGCGAATCGGGAACATCACGCGATCGCGGAAGCGGTCATAGCGTTTGCCTGTTTCGGCGTTCTCGATCAGCAGCCCGGCGTCGACCATGGCTTTTTGTTGCAGGGTATCGCTGCTCAAGTGCTTGAACAGGTTGTCCCAGCCCGGCGGGGCAAAGCCGAGGCCGAAGTCGCGGGCAATCTCGCCGGTCAGTCCGCGGCCCTTCAAGTAATCCACCGCGGCTTTGCGTGACGGATGGCTTTTCAGCGCCTGACGATAAAAGTCGGCGGCAGCGGTGAGCAGCGGATACAGCGGCGAATCGGTTGGTTGCCGCGGTTTGTGCGCCCGACCGCTTTCTTCACGGGGGATTTCCATACCGGCTGCTTTGGCCAGTTCTTCGACGGCCTGGACGAAATCCAGGTTGTCGTGGTCCATGATGAAGCCGAGGGCGTTACCGCCAGCACCGCAGCCGAAGCAGTAATAGAACTGTTTGTCGGGGCTGACGCTGAAAGACGGGGTTTTCTCTTTGTGGAACGGGCAGCAAGCGGTGTGGTTCTTGCCGGCCTTTTTCAATTGCAGGCGCGAGCTGACCACATCGACGATGTCGGTGCGGTTCAGAAGGTCGTCAATGAAGCTCTGGGGAATTAGCCCGGCCATGGCGTTCTCGTCATCTGCGCTGAAATGGACCTTTAACGAAGGGCGGCCGGACGCGGGTCGTTGTTTGAGGCGCGCAAAAAGTGCGGCTCGACCGGTGTCGTCTGCGTAATCGCTATCGGGGAGTGTATCTGCCGAAAATCCACTGACGTTAATACCAATCAGTAATCGACTGTTTGAAAGTGTTGCGCTGAATCCGCTGCGGCCTGTCGATGGCCTCGGATAGCTCAATAAGCGGGCACGCAAGCAGGTGCCTTGGGCTGATCGTCGTGAGAGGAATCAGTGGGTGTGCTCGTCAGTAGCCTTGGAAGGCTCGTCAGAAAAGACGTGCACCGCTGGCAAAAGAGCCAGGTCTGACGCTGTAAAGCAGGTTTGTCTTGGTCGCGTCTGCGGCTTCGACAGTGAAGCATCAAGCGTTTTACGCAAATGCCATTAGCCCGGCTGAGAGCCGGGCTTGGCAGAAGCTTGCTACGATCGTCTGTGTATTAGTACAGACGAACGGCGCGGCGCTGTTCGCGCTGAACTTTCTTCGCGTGACGCTTAACAGCGGCTGCTGCTTTGCGCTTACGCTCGGAAGTTGGCTTCTCGTAAAATTCGCGGCTACGAACTTCAGCCAGTACACCGGCTTTTTCGCAGGAGCGCTTGAAACGACGCAGAGCTACGTCGAAGGGTTCGTTCTCTTTTACTTTGACGGCTGGCATCCAGAGCTACCTTCATTCATTACCGGGGTCAACATCCTCGCGGCAAAAGAGCACTTGAAGACGTCGGTTTTTAAGGGTTGCGGATGTTAACTCCTCATCGCTCGGAATGCAAAGCCTCTGATCGAAAACCGCTGGTCGGGGCATCACGCGGCGACTATTATGCGCGCCTTCGAATTCAGCCTAAACAAGGCGCAAACCCATGCTAGTACTGGGATTAGAAACCTCCTGCGACGAAACCGGCGTCGCATTATATGACAGTGAACGCGGGCTGTTGGCCGACGCACTGTTCAGTCAGATCGACTTGCACCGCGCCTATGGTGGTGTGGTGCCGGAGCTGGCCTCGCGCGATCACGTGAAACGGATGCTGCCCTTGATTCGTCAGGTGTTGGCCGAAGCTGACTGTGTGCCGACCGAGATCGACGCGATCGCTTATACCGCGGGTCCTGGCCTGGTTGGGGCGTTGCTGGTGGGGGCTTCCTGCGCCCAGGCGCTGGCCTTTGCCTGGGGTATTCCGGCCTTGGGTGTGCACCACATGGAAGGCCACTTGCTGGCGCCTATGCTGGAGACGCAACCGCCCGAATTCCCGTTCGTCGCTTTGTTGGTGTCCGGTGGTCATACGCAGTTGGTTCAGGTCGACGGGATCGGTCAGTACACGCTTTTGGGCGAGACGCTGGATGATGCCGCCGGTGAGGCCTTTGACAAGACCGCGAAGATGATGGGGCTCAATTATCCGGGCGGCCCGGAAATCGCGCGTCTGGCCGAGCAAGGTGTTGCGGGACGATTCACGTTTCCGCGTCCGATGTGCGACCGTCCAGGCCTGGCATTCAGTTTCAGTGGCTTGAAAACCTTCGCCCTGAACACCTGGCAGCAAAGCGTCAGCGCCGGGGACGACAGCGAGCAAGCCCGTTGCGACATCTCTCTGGCGTTCCAGCAGGCCGTGGTGGAGACTTTGACCATCAAGTGCAAGCGAGCCCTGAAGCAAGCGGGCATGAAGCGCCTGGTGATTGCCGGGGGCGTCAGCGCCAACAAGGCCCTGCGCACCTCGCTGGAGAAAATGCTCGGCGACATGAAGGGTGATGTGTTTTATGCCCGCCCGGAGTTCTGCACCGACAATGGCGCGATGATCGCGTTTGCCGGTTGCCAGCGCTTGCAGGCCGGCCAGCATGAATCTTTGGCGATCAGCGTGCAGGCGCGTTGGCCGATGGAGCAGTTGTCTGCGCTTTGATGAGCCGCGCTCACGTCCGGTATTTAAAAATGCCGTTCGCGCCCGGCAAACAGGTCGCGTAGATTGCCGCGATGACGCCAGACAATCAGCCCGGTGAGCACGCTCATGGGCAGCAACGCCGCCGGTTCTTGCCAGGCAAGCAGCGGCAGCGTCAGGGGTGTGGCGATCAGGGCGGCGAGTGAGCTGGTGCGGGTCAGGTAGAATGTCAGCAGCCAGGCGCAGACCGCCAGCAACGCGGCGGGCGGGTATAGCCCCAGCAACATGCCGGCCGCGGTGGCGACACCTTTGCCACCGCGAAAGCGAAAGTACACTGGAAACAGATGGCCGATGACGGCGCAGATGCCGATCCAGGCCTGTTCTTGCAGCGAAAGACCGGCAAGAGCGGCGATCAGCACGGGCAGCAAGCCTTTGCAGAGGTCGCCGAGAAGGGTCAGGACGGCGAGTTTCTTGCCGGCCAGGCGCAACATGTTGGTGGCACCGGCATTGCCTGAGCCACTCATTCGCGGATCGGGACTCCCGGTCAGGCGGCTGAGCAAAATGGCGAAGGACAGCGAGCCGAGCAGGTAGGCGAGGATCGCCAATAACCAAAACATGCTAACTATTCCGGGCGAGGACGCCCTGATTCTAACGGCGCATTGCGCCCTTGTCGTGCAGCGGAGAAAAGTGCTTGGACAGAGTGTTTATCGAGGGCCTGGAAGTCGACACCGTGATCGGTGCCTACGACTGGGAGCGAGGCATCCGACAGTGCCTGCGTCTTGATCTGAGCTTCGCCTGGGACAATCGCCCGGCCGCCGCCGGTGACGACCTGACCCTGGCGCTCGATTACGCCAGTGTGTCGTCGCGCATCCAGGCGTTTGCCGAGCAGGCGCAATACCAACTGGTCGAGACTTTTGCCGAGCGTCTGGTTGAAGTGCTGATGAATGAATTCAAGATCACCTGGATGCGCCTCAAGCTGACCAAGCCTGGCGCTGTCCCGGCGGCCACCGGTGGTGTGGGCGTGGAGATCGAGCGCGGATGTCGCTGACTCAGGTGTACCTCGGGCTCGGTAGCAATATCGAGCGTGAAACCCATTTGCAGGCAGGTCTGGATGCCCTTGCGGAGTTTCTGGTGGATATCCGCTGTTCGGCGGTGTTCGAAAGCCAGCCAGTGGGCATCAAGAGCGGGCCGTTCTTCAATTTCGTGGTGTCGGCTTACACCGATCTGCCGCTGATGGAGCTCGACCGTCGATTGAAATTCATCGAGGCGGACAACGGTCGCTACGCACCGGACCGCAAGGGATTGCCGCTGGATATCGACGTCCTGCTGTTTGGTGATCTGGTGGGTAATTTTGATGGTTTGATCCTGCCGCGAGCCGAAATTTTGAAGAACGCTTTCGTGCTGTGGCCGTTATCGCTGATTGCGCCTGATCGCGTGCATCCGGGTGTAGGAAAGAGCTTTGCGACCTTGTGGGGCGAAGCGCAGATTGATCAAGTATTGGCGCCGGTTGCGTTTGAGTGGCGTGGCGAGCAGCTAACACCTTCGAATTTGCTGTGATTTGACTGACATCATCGCGGGCAAGCCCGCTCCCACAAGGGTTGCATCGTACCTGTGGGAGCGGGCTTGCCCGCGATAGCTTTCAGACAGACGCCGCTTCTTTGTAGGCCTTCAGCGCCTTCAGTCGTTCACGCTTGATCGCTTCACCCAACTCCGGCCCTTTGAAGCCCTTCTCCAGCAGCGGCTGGACCGCCACGCTTCTGGCTGCCGTCGCCGCACCGCGCAAATAATCCGCCTGTGGATAAGTTCTCTGTTCCAGACCTTTGCGTCCGCGTGCATCCATCTCACACGCGTGGATAAATTCTTCGAACCGCTGAGGTCGTCGGTAGACGTCAAAACTCTGTAGCAAATCCAGCAGCGTCGAAGGCTTCAGCTCCAGGGCGCGATGACCATGGGTATGATATTCGCCCACCAGCAGTGCCAGTTCCTGGCAATCTCTCGGTGCCTTGAACCGTTCGTTGACCGCTTTGATCAGCTTCAAACCCCTGTGTTCATGGGCAATGTGCCGGGGCCAGTCTTCTTCGGGTGTCAGTCCTTTGCCCAGGTCATGCAGCAGGCAGGCCCAGCGCACGGTCAGCGGTTGTTTGTGATGCGCCGCTTGCTCGAGCACGCTCAGCGTATGCACCCCGGTGTCGATTTCCGGGTGATGAGCCTCGGGCTGGGGGACGCCAAACAACGCGTCAACTTCAGGCATCAGCACCTTGAGAGCGCCGCACCCGCGCAGCACTTCGATGAACACTTGCGGCTGATCTTCCATCAATGCTCGGGAAATTTCTTTCCAGCTGCGTTCGGCGGTCAGCGCTTCCAGTTCGCCCGATTCGCTGAGCTGGCGCATCAACTCCATGGTCTCGGGCGCGACGTTGAAACCTAGCGGCGCATAGCGTGCTGCAAAACGGGCGACGCGCAGGACACGGAGCGGATCTTCGGCGAACGCGGGGGAAACGTGACGAAGAAGGCGGGCTTCCAGATCGCGCTGGCCATGGTAGGGGTCGGTCAGGTTTTGCTGATCGTCCTCGGCCATGGCGTTAATCGTCAGGTCGCGACGGATCAGGTCTTCTTCGAGGGTGACTTCGGGACTGGCGTGAAAGGCGAAACCGCCATATCCGCGTCCACTCTTGCGTTCGGTACGGGCAAGGGCATATTCCTCACCGCTTTTAGGGTGAAGAAATACCGGGAAGTCCGCCCCGACCGGGCGAAATCCCTTGGCGAGCATCTCTTCAGTGGTGGCGCCCACCACGACCCAGTCGATATCGGTGACAGGTTTGCCGAGCAGGCGATCACGTACGGCACCGCCGACTTTATAAATCTGCATAAAAAACCTCCGTTAGCTCGACAGAATAACCGTTGCGTCGAACTTTCGGAGGCTCAAACCCGCTCAAAGATGAATGACGGCCAAGTCCAGCCGGCCGTAATCCCCTTCGCTATGCTCGTTTCTGGGTGGAACGTGATGGGTTTTCATCACCTGATCGCCTTGCAAGGTTTCCAGGTGGATATCAAAACCCCACAGGCGGTGCAGGTGCTTGAGCACTTCCTCGGTGGACTCGCCCAGCGGTTTGCGGTCGTGTTGCTGGTGGCGCAGGGTCAGGGAGCGGTCGCCGCGCCGGTCAATGCTGTAAATCTGCACGTTGGGTTCGCGATTGCCCAGGTTGTACTGCGCCGCCAGGGTTTCACGGATGATTCGGTAGCCTTCTTCATCGTGAATCGCTGGTACGAGCAGGTCGTCCTTTTGATCGTCATCGAGAATGCTGAACAGTTTCAGGTCGCGAATCACTTTCGGTGACAGGTACTGAAGGATAAAACTCTCATCCTTGAAGCTGCTCATGGCGAACTTGATGGTTGACAGCCAGTCGGTGCCGGCAATTTCCGGGAACCAGTGGCGATCTTCATCGGTGGGTTCTTCGCACATCCGCCGGATGTCCCGGTACATGGCAAACCCGAGGGTGTAAGGGTTGATTCCGCTGTAGTAAGGGCTGTCAAAGCCGGGTTGAAACACAACGCTGGTGTGGGATGTCAGGAACTCCATCATGAAGCCGTCGGTGACCAGGCCTTCGTCGTACAGGTCGTTCATCAACGTGTAGTGCCAGAACGTGGCCCAGCCTTCGTTCATCACCTGGGTCTGGCGCTGAGGGTAAAAATACTGAGCGATCTTGCGCACGATCCGCACGATTTCCCGCTGCCAAGGCTCCAGTAGCGGCGCGTGTTTTTCGATGAAGTACAGGATATTTTCCTGAGGTTCGGCGGGGAAGCGTGCATTGTCCTTGTCGCTGTACTTGTCTGCGCCTTTTGGAATCGTGCGCCACAAATCATTGATCTGTTTCTGCAAATGCTCTTCCCGATCCTTTTGCCGGCGCCGTTCTTCTTCAGCGGAAATCGGGTAGGGGCGTTTGTAGCGGTCGACACCGTAGTTCATCAGTGCGTGGCAGGAGTCCAGCAAGTCCTCCACCGCGTCGATGCCGTGGCGCTCCTCGCACTGCATGATGTACTGCTTGGCAAACACCAGGTAATCAATGATCGAGCTGGCGTCGGTCCAGGTGCGGAACAGGTAATTGCCTTTGAAAAAGCTGTTATGCCCGTAGCAGGCATGTGCCACGACGAGCGCCTGCATGCAGATGGTGTTTTCTTCCATCAGGTAAGCGATGCACGGGTCTGAGTTGATCACGATCTCGTAGGCCAGCCCCATCTGCCCGCGACTGTAGGACTTTTCCGTGCTGAGGAAGTGTTTGCCGTAGGACCAATGGTGGTACCCCAGTGGCATACCGACCGAGGCGTAGGCGTCCATCATCTGCTCGGCGGTGATGACTTCGATCTGGTTGGGGTACGTATCGAGTGCGTAACGAGCTGCCAGGCGGCTGATTTCGCGGTCATAGGCCTGGATCAGCTCGAACGTCCATTCGGAGCCGGTGGAAATGGGTTGGCGCTTCTGCTCTTTGGCGGTCATGTCACTAACCTGCGCTGGAAGAGTTCACGGAAGACCGGGTAGATATCCCCGGCCGAGACCAGTTGCTGCTGGGCGAAAGTGTCAGAAAAGGCTTCGGCTATGCGCTCGTACTCGAACCACAGGGCCTGATGTTCGCGCGGGGTGATCTCAACGTAAGTGTAGTACTGCACGAACGGCATTATCTGGTTGATCAGAATGTCACGGCAGATCGGCGAATCGTCATTCCAGTTGTCGCCGTCCGAAGCCTGGGCGGCATAAATGTTCCACTCGTTGCTCGGATAACGCTCGGCCATGATCTCCTGCATCAGTTTCAAGGCACTGGACACGATGGTGCCGCCGGTTTCGCGCGAGTAGAAGAACTCTTCTTCATCCACTTCGCGGGCACTGGTGTGGTGGCGGATGAACACGACGTCGATCTTGTCGTAGTTACGCTTGAGAAACAGGTACAGCAGGATAAAGAAGCGCTTGGCGATGTCCTTGGTCGCCTGCGTCATGGAGCCGGAGACGTCCATCAGGCAGAACATCACCGCTTTGGAACTGGGATTGGGCTGCTTGATGAGCAGGTTGTACTTGAGGTCGAACGTATCGAGGAACGGGATGCGATGAATGCGCGCACTGAGTTTTTCGATTTCTTCTTCGATTTTCTGGATATCGCCGAAGTTGTCCGGTTCTTCCAGCTTCAGGCGCAGAAGTTCTTCTTTGGCTTCACGCAGTTTCGCCCGGCTGCTGCCGGACAGGGCAATGCGCCGTGCGTGGGCCGAACGCAGGGTGCGGATGATGTTGATGCGCGACGGGTTGCCTTCGTTGCTGATGCCTGCACGCACCGTTTTGAACGTGTCGGTGCCGGTCAGGTTGCGTTTGACCAGATTCGGCAATTCGAGGTCTTCGAACATGAACTCGAGGAATTCTTCCTGGGTGATCTGGAAGACGAATTCGTCCATCCCTTCACCCGAGTTGCCAGCCTTGCCGGGGCCTCTGCCGCCGCCACCTCCGGGTGGGCGGGCGATGTGCTCGCCGCTGGTGAACTCCTTGTTGCCTGGATGTACGACGGTTTGTTTGCCGCCGCGACCGTGATGAAGCACCGGTTCGTCGATGTCCCGACCGGGAATGCTGATCTGTTCGCCGTGTTCCATGTCGGTAATGGACCGCCGGCTGACCGCCTCTTCGACAGCCTTTTTGATGTGGTCACGGTAACGCCGCAGAAACCGCTGACGGTTCACCGTGCTCTTGTTCTTGCCATTGAGACGTCGGTCGATCACATAGCTCATGACTGCTCCTTAGAAGCTGTCCTGAAAGGGGCGAGCGGTGGTGCAGCATCGAACCGAGGGCCAAGGGATATGCGACGCTCCCCCAAGCGCTGTGGATGCTGCTTGAACTCGCTACCGACTTTCGAACACCTTCCAGAGGCTTGTGTAACAGAAAATGCATGCACAGGCCTCTGGCTGACGACAACCGGTCTGACCGGCAGCGGGTTATTGTGATTTTCTGACCCGCAGGTACCACTCGGACAGCAGTCGGACCTGTTTGTCGGTGTAACCGCGCTCGACCATCCGTGTGACGAAGTCGTTGTGCTTCTGCTGGTCCTCTTTGCTGGCCTTGGCGTTGAAGCTGATGACCGGCAGGAGGTCCTCGGTGTTGGAGAACATTTTCTTCTCGATGACCACCCGAAGTTTTTCGTAGCTGAGCCAGGTCGGGTTCTTGCCGTTGTTGTTGGCCCGGGCGCGCAGCACGAAGTTGACGATTTCGTTGCGGAAATCCTTCGGATTGCTGATGCCGGCCGGTTTCTCGATTTTCTCCAACTCTTCGTTCAGGGCGACACGATTGAGGATTTCGCCGGTTTCCGGGTCGCGGTATTCCTGGTCCTGGATCCAGAAGTCGGCGTACAGCACGTAGCGATCGAAGATGTTCTGGCCGTACTCGCTGTACGATTCGAGGTAAGCGGTCTGGATTTCCTTGCCGATGAACTCGATGTAACGCGGTGCCAGGTACTCCTTGAGGAAGCGCAGGTAGCGCTCGCGGGTTTCAGCCTGGAACTGTTCCTGTTCGATCTGTTGTTCCAGCACGTACAGCAAATGCACCGGGTTGGCGGCGATTTCGTGCGGATCGAAGTTGAAGACCTTCGACAGGATCTTGAACGCGAAGCGGGTCGAAAGACCGTTCATGCCTTCGTCGACACCAGCGTTGTCGCGGTATTCCTGGATCGACTTGGCCTTCGGATCGGTGTCCTTGAGGTTTTCACCGTCGTACACACGCATCTTGGAGTAGATGTTCGAGTTTTCCGGCTCCTTGAGGCGCGAGAGCACGGTGAACTGGGCAAGCATTTTCAGGGTGTCGGGCGCGCAATGGGCCTTGGCCAGCGAACTGTTGAACAGCAGCTTGTCGTAGATCTTCACTTCGTCGCTGACCCGCAGGCAGTACGGCACTTTGACGATGTAGATCCGGTCGATAAACGCTTCGTTGTTCTTGTTGTTGCGGAAGGTGTGCCATTCCGATTCGTTGGAGTGGGCCAGCAGGATCCCGGTAAACGGGATCGCCCCGAGGCCTTCGGTACTGTTGTAGTTACCTTCCTGGGTGGCGGTCAGCAATGGGTGCAGCACCTTGATCGGCGCCTTGAACATTTCGACGAATTCCATCAGCCCCTGGTTGGCGCGGCACAGGGCGCCCGAGTAGCTGTAAGCATCGGCGTCGTTCTGTGGGTATTCTTCCAGTTTGCGGATATCGACCTTGCCCACCAGAGCCGAGATGTCCTGGTTGTTCTCGTCACCCGGCTCGGTCTTGGCCACGGCGATCTGATTGAGGATCGACGGATAGAGTTTCACCACCCGGAACTGGCTGATGTCGCCGCCGAATTCGGCCAGGCGCTTGGTGGCCCATGGCGACATGATGGTGTTGAGGTAGCGCCGCGGGATGCCGAAGTCTTCTTCGAGGATCGCGCCATCTTCGGTGGCGTTGAACAGACCCAGTGGCGACTCGAATACCGGTGAGCCCTTGATTGCGTAGAAGGGCACTTTTTCGATCAGTTGTTTCAGCTTCTCGGCCAGGGATGACTTACCGCCACCGACGGGGCCAAGCAAGTAGAGGATCTGTTTCTTTTCTTCCAGGCCCTGAGCGGCATGACGGAAATACGACACGATCTGGTCGATGCATTCTTCCATCCCGTGGAAGTCTTCAAAGGCCGGATAGCGACGGATCACTTTGTTGGAAAAGATTCGCGACAGTCTCGAGTTGGTCGAGGTGTCGAGCAGCTCCGGTTCTCCGATGGCCAGCAGCAGACGCTCGGCGGCGGAAACGTAGGCGCTGCGGTCCTTTTTGCACAGCTCAAGATACTCTTGCAGTGAGAGTTCTTCCTGGCGTGTGGACTCGAAGCGTTGTTGGAAGTGGCTAAAGATACTCATGACGTCACCTCGCTCGATACGTGGAGCCGACGCCGGATCACTCAGTCGATGCTGGCAGCAACCGAACAGGCGGTTGCTGTTTACCCCCCAGAACTCTTTCGGTGCTGACTACGCCGAAAGCTACTCCCGATGACCCGCGCGCCGGTGTACCGGCTCTCCCCTGTTTTGGATGGCCTGCGCTTAAGGATAGTTGGGAATTCGGGAGGTAAAGGCGAGATACGTAATAAGTTATGCCAGACCGTTCGTCTGCCATCGCGCGAGCCCGCGGGGCACGGGGGCTCGCACGTTACAAAAAAATTATTCCGAGGTGCCTTGCGCTGTTTCCGCAGGATAGGTCGTGCGCCACAGCTCAAAACCGCCATCCATGCTGTAGACGTCCGAGAATCCCTGGCTAATCAGGTAGGCCGCGGCGCCCTGGCTGGAATTGCCGTGGTAGCAGACCACGACGGTGGGGGCGTCCAGGTCTGCGCCCTGGATAAAGGCATGCAGGGAATGGTTGTCCAGATGCTTCGAGCCGCTGATATGCAGCGCGGCGAAGGTAGCAGGGTCGCGAACATCGACCACCACGGCGCCTTGTTCACGCAGGGCCTGAGCCTGCTCTGGGGGGATACGTTTGAATTCGCTCATGGCGGGCTCCTGTGGCTCGTCGGTAACGCAGTCTGGCGCGGGGCGCTGGCTGGCGATTGTTCGGTAGTGATTGGGGCGATTGGTGGAGTGCTATGGCCCTGGTCGTCGCATTTGCATTGCAGGCGCTCGCCGGTGTCGACATTCATCAGCGTCATGGCGCCACCCCACACACAACCGGTATCGAGGGCAAAGATCCCCGGCTCGTCACACTGGCCTTCGAGTGCAGCCCAATGACCGAAGATGATCTTCAGGTCTTTGGTCTTGCGCTCTTTGTAAGTGAACCATGGCTTATAGCCCGGTAGTGCAGTGTCGGCGCCTTCCTTGCTCTTGAGGTCGAGTTTGCCCTCGCGAGTGCAGAAACGCATGCGGGTGAAATAGTTGGTGATGACACGCAGGCGGGCTACACCCTTGAGGTCGTTGTCCCATTTCACCGGTTCGTTGCCATACATACCGTCGAGGTACGGCGCGATACGGTTGTCGTCGTGCAGCGCCTCTTCAACTTCGGCGGCGTATTTCAGGGCTTTGCGCAACGACCACTGGGGCGGGATGCCGGCATGAACCAGTGCGATGTTGCGCAGTTCGTCGTAGTGCATGAGCTTTTGCTGGCGCAGCCATTCCAGCAGTTCCGCGCGATCAGGCGCTTCGAGTATCTCGCGCAGGGTGTCGGCTTTCTTCAGGCGTTCAATGTTATGCCCGGCGGCCAGCAAGTGCAGGTCGTGGTTGCCCAGGACACACACCAGCGATTCGCGAATGCCGTAGAGAAAGCGCAGTGTCGCCAGCGACTGCGGGCCGCGGTTGACCAGGTCGCCTACCAGCCAGAGGTGATCCTTTGCAGGGTCGAAGGCGACTTGTTCAAGCAAGCATTGCAGGGGCTCGAGGCAGCCTTGCAAGTCGCCGACCGCGTACGTTGCCATCAGTGCAAGGCTCCGGGCACCGCCAGACGGAATGGAGCGATGATGGCGTCGAAATGCTTACCGTCGTCGGCAATCATCTGATAAGTGCCTTGCATGGTGCCGACCTTGGTGGTCATGACCGTGCCGCTGCTGTACGTGTGGCTCTCGCCCACCTCGATCAACGGTTGCTGGCCAACCACGCCGGCACCGCGAACCTCTTCGACATGCCCGTCACCATCGGTGATCACCCAATGCCGCGACAGCAGTTTGGCCGGTAACTCGCCGTTGTTGTGCACGGTAATGGTGTACGCAAAGGCAAAGCGGCTTTGCTCGGGTTGCGATTGTTCTGCCAGATAGCGGGTGACGACGCTGACGTCGACCTGATAACGAGGATCGGACATGCAAGAGGCCTTAAAAACGAAGCGGGACGCGGGGCTTAGCTGATGGAGTTCAGTCTAGGCCAAGTATCGGGTAGTAAACCAGACATCGCGTCTGGCGTCCTACCCGATAACGCTCGTCACCTGTCAGTCGGCGGCGGGTTTGTTCAGGACTTGTTCGCTGAGCTTGTCGGCCAGGCGCACGAAAGCGGCCAGGTCGAGCTGCTCGGGACGCAGGCTGCCATCGACGCCAGCCGCTTCGATCTCGGCATTGCTCAGGAGCAACTTGAGGGTGTTGCGCAGGGTCTTGCGGCGCTGGTTGAACGCTTCGCGAACGACGCGTTCCAGCAGTTTGTGGTCTTTGGCCGGATGCGGCAGTACCGCGTGTGGCACCAGGCGCACAATGGCCGAATCAACTTTTGGCGGCGGATTGAATGCGCCCGGTCCGACGTTGAACAGATGCTCAACCCGGCAGTGGTACTGAACCATGATCGACAGGCGGCCCCAGTCACCGCCACCAGGACCCGCCGCCATGCGCTCGACCACTTCTTTTTGCAGCATGAAGTGCATGTCGCGGATCAGGCTGGCGTTGTGCAACAGGTGAAAAATCAGCGGTGTAGAGATGTTGTACGGCAGGTTGCCGACCACGCGCAGACTGCCCGGCGCGGCATTCAGGCTGTTGAAGTCGAACTTCAGGGCGTCACCCTGATGCAGGCTGAAGTTGCTCCTGCCGGCGAACTGCTGATTGAGGATCGGGACCAGGTCCTTGTCCAGTTCCACTACGTCCAGCTGGGCGCCGCTGTTGAGCAGGCCCTGAGTCAGCGCACCCTGGCCCGGGCCGATTTCCAATACGCGGTCTTCGGCTTTGGCATGGATGGAGCGCAGGATGCGGTCGATAACACCGGCATCGTGCAGGAAGTTCTGGCCAAAGCGTTTGCGCGCCTTGTGTTGGTAATGCTCGGTCATAAACGGGTCTCGGCCATCTGGTAGGCGGTTTCCAGGGCGACTTGCAGGCTGCCGGTGTCGATTCTGCCACTGCCGGCCAGATCCAGGGCGGTGCCGTGGTCGACTGACGTGCGGATGATCGGCAAGCCGAGGGTCACGTTGACTGCCGCGCCGAAGCCTTTGTATTTCAGCACAGGCAGCCCCTGGTCGTGGTACATCGCCAGCACCGCGTCGCAGTGCTCCAGATATTTGGGGGTAAACAGAGTGTCGGCGGGCAGGGGGCCGCGAAGGTCCATGCCTTCACCGCGCAGGCGCTCTAATGTAGGTTCGATGATGTCGATTTCTTCATGGCCCAGGTGTCCGCCTTCGCCGGCATGCGGGTTAAGCCCGCAGACCAGGATGCGTGGCTGGGCGATGCCGAATTTGTCTTGCAGGTCGGCATGCAGGATTCGTGTGACCCGCTCCAGACGCTCCGGTGTGATTGCATCGGCAATCTCGCGAAGGGGCAGGTGAGTGGTGACCAGTGCCACGCGCAATCCGCGGGTGGCAAGCATCATCACCACTTGGGCGGTATGGGTCAGGTCAGCGAGAAACTCCGTGTGCCCGGAAAAGGCAATGCCGGATTCGTTGATCACGCCCTTGTGCACGGGGGCGGTGATCATGCCGGCGAAATGCCCGTCCAGGCAGCCTTGGCCCGCGCGGGTCAGGGTTTCCAGGACGAAAGCGGCATTGGCCTTGTCCAGTTGGCCGGCGGTGACCGGTGCATTGAGCGGTGTATCCCAGACATACAGGCTGTTGGCGGGTGCGGGTACATCCGGCCAACTGTCCGGGGTGACCGGCAATACATCGACAACCACACCCAGCTGCGCGGCCCGCTCAAGGAGCAGGTCGCGGCTGGTAATGGCAATCAGGGGGTGTGGCTGGGCTTGCGAGGCGAGCAGCAGGCACAGGTCAGGGCCTATGCCGGCCGGTTCGCCGGGTGTCAGCGCGAAACGCTTGGGTTTCACTGCGCTGCCTGGTCTGCACCAGGAAGTTTGATCTCTACGTACGCTTCGTCACGGATCTGACGCAGCCAGGTTTGCAGCTCTTCGTCGTATTTGCGGTTACGCAGTACGGTCATCGCCTGTTGCTCACGAGCCTGGGCAGTGCTGTCAGTGGCGCGACGGCCAAGGACTTCCAGAACGTGCCAGCCGTATTGGGTCTGGAATGGCTTGGACAACTGACCTTGTGGGGTCTTGGCCATCACTTCGCGGAATTCCGGTACCAGTGCGTTCGGGTCGACCCAGTTCAGGTCACCGCCGTTGAGGGCGGAACCCGGGTCTTCCGAGTAGCTCTTCGCCAGTTCGCTGAAATCTTCCCCCGCCTCGATGCGCGAGTAGAGCGACTGAGCCAGAGCCTTGGTTTTGGCTTCATCGCGGATCGGACTTGGTTTGACCAGGATGTGGCGCACGTGCACTTCGTCGCGTACCTGGGTCTGGCCGCCACGCTTTTCGAGGATCTTCAGGATGATGAAGCCGCCCGGTGTGCGCATCGGTTGTGTGACTTCGCCAATGGACATCGAGCTCAGCATGCGATCGAACGGAGGGGGCAATTGAGCGGCTTTACGCCAGCCCATGTCGCCGCCTTCCAGTGCGGTTTCGCTGGCGGATTTGGCGATTGCCAACTGACTGAAGTCAGCGCCTTGCTTGAGCTGCTGGTAAATCGAATCGGCCTGCTTGGCGGCATTCTGAATCGCATCGGAGTTGGCGCTTTCCGGTGTCGGGATCAGGATGTTGGCCAGGCGGAACTCTTCGGACAGTTGCATCTTGCCGAGGTCGGACGCGAGGAAGTTCTTCACTTCCTGTTCCGACACCTGGATGCGCTCGGCCACACGACGCTGACGCACACGGCTGATGACCATTTCACGGCGAATCTGTTCACGGGCGTCGTCGTAAGACAGGCCGTCATGAGTCAGGGCCGCGCGGAATTGATCCACCGACATGTTATTGCGCTGGGCAATGGTGCCAACCGCCTGGTTCAGTTCTTCATCGGTAATGCGGATGCCCGAACGTTCGCCGATCTGCAGTTGCAGGTTTTCGACGATCAGACGCTCAAGCACCTGCTGCTCCAGCACGCTGGCTGGTGGCACGGCAGTGCCGCGCTTGGCAATGGTTTGCTGAACTTCACGGACGCGTTGGTCCAGTTGGCTCTGCATGACCACGTCGTTGTCGACGATGGCCACCACTTTATCGATGGACTGTACGGCGGCGTTGGCCGCAGTACCCAGGAACAGCGCGCCCAGCAAGAGCGGGCGCAGACAATCAGAAAGCTTGGTCTTCACGTTCACGATAACCTTGGATGCCTTTGTCGAGGAAACTCTCTACTTTGGCGCCGGTGAGGCCGCCGAGTCCCTTCAGAACAATTTGGAGGAAGACGCCGTGGTCGCCTTTTTCGTTTTGTGGAGCCTGCTGACTGAACTCGTCATAGGAAACCCAGTAACGGTTGATCAGGCGCAGTTTCCAGCAGCAGTTGTCGTACTCGAAACCACCGAAGGCTTCCAGGGTACGGTCACGGTTGTAGTCATACTGCCAGCGGCTGATGGCGTTCCATTGAGGCACGATCGGCCAGATAACCGAAAAGTCGTGCTGCTCGATCTTGTAGTAGTCCTTCACGTAGCCAGGCTGGCCAGGGGTGCCATAGTCACCGCCACCCACGGACCACTTACCGGTGTTCTGGTCATAACGGACCTGGTCATTGCGATAGCGATAGCCGGCGTTGATGACTTTGTTCGGGTTGTCCTCAGGCTGGTAGTGGAACATCGCGCTGCCCGAGCGAGGGCTGCGGCTGTCCGGGTCCCAGTTGTAGTCGGCCGTGGTGCGCCAATCGCGGTTCCAGCGGTATTCGTATTCCAGTGCGTAAGGCGAAACATTTGACTGCGCATCGGTGCGGGTTTTTGCGTCGATACCCGGCAACTGGACTTCGCGATCCTTGAAGTACAAGGCCTGGCCTACGCTGATGCGCTGACGTTCGAAACCATCGTCTTCGATCCAGCGGTTGGTGACGCCCAGCGACAGCTTGTTCTCGTCGCCGACACGGTCGGACCCGGAGAAGCGGTTGTCACGGAACAGCGACGCGTAGTTGAAGGTGTATTCACTGGTGTCGAAAACAGGAATGTCTTCCTGGTCCACTTCTGGCACATAGAGGTAGTACAGACGCGGCTCAAGGGTCTGGCGATAGTTCTTGCCGAACCATTGGGTGTTGCGATCGAAGTACAAGCCGCTGTCGATACTGGCAATCGGTACGCCACGGTTTTGACTGTTGTCGAAAGTACCGTTGAGCTTGTCCACCTCTGGGGTCTGTGCAGCAATCTGAGACTTGCCGATGCTGTCGAGGTCCAGTTGGTACTGCGTGTACTGGTACTTGAGCTTTGGCGTCAGGAAACCATACGTCGTGCTCATTGGCAGACTCATAGAGGGTGCCAGGTTAAGACGATCACCGGTGGCACGTGCCAGGCCTTGAACGTTGGTGTCCAGGCGCGGCGACACATTGCCGTCCTCGTCGGTGAACGTGCCGTTTTCCAGGTCACGGTCAAACCGCACGATTTCTGTGTCGTACGCGAAATTAAGCCCGCCGGGATGATTTGGCAAAGCACCATTGAAAGTGATCTGCGGCAAACGATCATACGGCGTGATGTTGGAAACGGTCGCCAGCTGATAGGCCTGAGCGTTGATACGGGCGACATAGTCGTCGCCACGGTAGGTGACCGAGCCTTGCTGGTTCACGTAGTCGGCGCTTTTTACACCGATCTGGTCAGTCTGCAGATCCTGGAAGTAATACGGATCGCTGATCTTGGTGTAATCGACCTGCGTGAGTACTCGCGAGTCGAGACCACCCTTGTGCTGCCAGTTATACATGTAGCGGTCTTTCTGGTAGTCGGTCTGCTTGCTGCGATCGGTATCTTCGTCGTTGAGGTACGCAGCACCGAACTGACCTTCGCTGGACTTGGTCAGGTAGCGGAATTCGCCTTCCATCAGCAAGCCATGCTTTTCCATGTAGCGCGGGTACAACGTGGCATCGTAGTTCGGTGCCAGGTTGAAGTAATACGGTGTGACCAGCATGAAGCCGGTATCGCTGCCGGTGCCGATGGTCGGCGGCAGGAAGCCGGACTGGCGACGGTCGTCGATCGGGAAGTAGATGTACGGCGTGTACAGGACAGGAATGTCCTTGACCCGCAATGTCACGTTGGTCGCGGTGCCGAAGCCGGTCGCCGGGTTCAGGGTGATGTTGTTACCCTTTAGCTGCCAGGCGTTGCTGTTCGGTTCGCAGGTGGTGTACGTACCATCCTTGAGGCGGATGATCGCGTTTTCCGCACGTTTGGCGTACAGCGCGTTACCGCGGATGCGGGATTTGTGCATCACGTATTCGGCGTTGTCGACCTTGGCTTCACCGGTGTCGAGCTGCACATCGGCGTGGTCGCCGACGATCAGCGCGCCGTTGTCGCGAATACGCACGTCGCCATTGAGTTCGGCGCGGCTCTCGGCCTGATACAGGCTGGCCTCGTCGGACTCGACCTGCATGCTGCCCTGACGCAACACGACGTCTCCGGCCAGCGTGCCGACTTGATCTTCGGTGTTGTAGCGTGAGGCCTTGGCACCGATAAAGGTGGGCGCGTCACTTTTATTCGTCTTGTCATTCATGCCAGGACGAATCGGTTCGATATAGGAACCAGAGCAGTAAGGACCGGTTTCAGCCAATTGCGCGGCAGTGAGATTTTCGCGTGGCACCCAGTCGAGGTGGCTGTAATCTTCACTGCGCGACTTCATGCCGCGGCCTTTGGCCTCGGTAACGAGTGCGGGCTTGGCGCCGGTGTCTTCGCTGGAGCCGTTCTCGGCTGCGGCTTCGCCAGTGGCGGAAACTGCGCTGCCCTCATGGATGGGACGCGGTGGCAATGCCGCCGCCGGCGATTTTGGCGCACAGTCCCAGGAGCCCGAAGCAGAGACTGAGCAGTCATACTGTTCCGCGGCGACCACGAATGAAGTGGCTAGGGGTTGCAGGGCCAGCAGACTGCCGGTAACCAACAACGGAAATTTTTTACGAAACGCGGGGGATTTCAATGCCATCTTATTAGTCCGGGCTTCCTGCGTGCCATCTGCCCGCGGTGTGGGCCGCACGCCTCTCGATGGTCTGAAAAAGATGCTGGATAATAAAGCATGACCCGCTTGACGGCTAGCGCCGTCGGAGACCCTTGCAATGCCTGACCAAGATGTACGTTTGCAACACCTGAAAGTTTGGCTCGATGAGCAGTTGGCGATTCTCTTTGCAGAACAAGGTTGGGGCGTCGTACCCCCGGCCACACTGACTGCGGCCAGTAGTGACGCGAGTTTTCGGCGCTATTTTCGCTGGGAAGGCGAGGGCAAAAGCTTCATCGTGATGGACGCTCCGCCGCCCCAGGAAAACTGCAAACCCTTCGTGGATATCGCTTTTTTGCTGGCGAAATCCGGAATAAATGTGCCGAAAATTTATGCCGAAGACCTTGAGCGCGGTTTTCTTTTGCTCAATGACCTGGGCAACAAGACTTACCTGGACGTGATCGACAGCGAAAACGCCGACGATTTGTTCAACGACGCCCTGCAAGCGTTGTTGGCTTTTCAGCAGTTGCCGATGGTGGCGCCGTTGCCGAGTTACGACGTCGCGCTGCTGCGTCGCGAGCTGGAGTTGTTCCCTGACTGGTACGTCAAACACGAACTGGGCATCGAGTTCGATGCTGCGCAGAAAGTGTTGTGGCAGCAGGTCAGCGATCTGCTGATCGACAGCGCTCTGGCGCAGCCCAAAGTCCTGGTGCACCGCGACTACATGCCACGCAACCTCATGCTCAGCGAACCGAACCCGGGTGTGCTGGATTTCCAGGACGCGGTGTATGGTCCCGTGACCTACGACGTGACCTGCCTGTTCAAGGACGCCTTCCTCAGCTGGCCTGAAGAGCGTGTGCGCGGCTGGCTTGAAAATTACTGGCAGCAAGCTGCTGCGCTCGACATTCCGGTTCAACCGGACTTCGAGGATTTCCTGCGTGCCAGCGACCTGATGGGCGTGCAACGTCACTTGAAAGTCATCGGCATCTTCGCCCGCATTTGCCATCGTGACGGCAAGCCGCGCTACCTGGCCGACGTGCCGCGCTTCTTTGCTTATATAGAGGCGGTGATCGCCCGCCGTCCTGAACTGGCGGAACTGGATGTACTGCTCGCCAGTCTGCGCGCCGGAGTCCATGCATGAAGGCAATGATTCTGGCCGCAGGCAAAGGCGAGCGCATGCGCCCGCTGACCCTGACCACTCCCAAGCCGCTGGTTCGCGCTGGCGGCGTGCCGCTGATCGAGTATCACCTGCGCGCCCTGGCGGCAGCCGGTTTTACCGAGATCGTGATCAACCATGCCTGGCTCGGTCAGCAGATCGAAGATTATCTGGGCGACGGTTCGCGCTACGGCGTCAGCATTGCGTACTCGCCCGAAGGTGAGCCGCTGGAAACCGGTGGCGGGATTTTCCGGGCACTGCCGTTGCTGGGTGACGATGCTTTTGTGGTGGTCAACGGTGACATCTGGACCGACTACGATTTCAGCGTGCTGCACCAGCCCATTGCCGGGCTGGCTCACCTGGTATTGGCAAACAACCCGGCCCATCACCCGGTCGGCGATTTCACGTTGGCCGACGGGCACGTGAGCGATGGCCAACCGGGCGCAGCAACCCTGACTTACAGCGGCATCGCAGTGCTGCATCCGCAGTTGTTCGAGGGGTGTTCGGACGGGGCTTTCAAGCTCGCGCCGCTGTTGCGCAAAGCCATGGCAGAGGGGCAAGTCAGCGGTGAGCGGCTCAAAGGCCTGTGGGTGGATGTCGGCACGCACGAACGCCTGGCCGAAGTTGAAACACTGATAGAAGCGAGCCGCTGAGATGTTGTGGCCAGGGACTCTGATCGGAGCCGGAGCTGGTTTTGCCATAGCCAGCATTCCGGGGGCCATGCTCGGTGCCTTATTGGGGCAGGCGCTGGATCGGCGCTTGCACCTGCAAAGCGTTGGGCATTTGCTGGAAAAGCTCGGCGGTCGTCCGATGCTGCGCAACGATGAACTGCTGTTCGTGTTGTTGGGTCGGTTGGCCAAGTGCGATGGTCGGGTGGTGGAGGGTCACATCCAGCAGGCTCGCCAAGAGATGCGCTCTTTGGACATGTCTGATTCGGCGCAGCGGCGTGCCATTGCCGCGTTCAATCGGGGCAAGTCGGGGAATGACCGGTTACGCGGCTATCTGCGGCGCCTGAGTGCTCAGCCTCATGCAGCAGAAGGTGTCTTGCGCGCCTGTTGGCGGATGGTCTGGGCCGATGGCCGGGCCGGTCACCGCGAGCGCGAGCTGATTGCCCAGTGGGGGAAGTGGCTGGGCTGGACGCCGCACCAGGTTCAGGCGCTGGCGACCGATTATGAGCAGCACAAACGGCCACAGGTCAGCAACGCCATTACCTATCAGGATGCGTTGCGGCTTTTGGGCGTGTCGACCACCAGTGAGCCAGCGCAGATCAAGCGCGCGTATCGGCGCCTGCTGAGTCGCCATCACCCGGACAAGATTGCCGGCAGCGGGGCGACGGCATTGCAGGTTCGCGAGGCAACGGACAAGACGCGTGATCTGCACACGGCTTACACGTTGATTCGTGAGCGGCGGGATTTTCGTTAGCAGGAAAGAGATCTGTCGCCGGTGATGCCGCGATCGCGGGCAAGCCACGCTCCCACAATGGACCTGTGTTCGCAGGTTGAAATGTGGGAGTGAGCCTGCCCGCGAATCGGGCGATGCGGTCTGTCAGTCCGCCGCGTTTTGCGGATTCAACCAGCCGCGCACCCGGCGCACCAGTTGCTCTTGCTCCGCCTTGGCATCGCCGGGCAATGCCTTGAGCGAAACCTGGCTGAACGCCGATGCCTTCAAACGCTTGCTGGCCTGCAAACGCTCCAGCGCTGCGTTGCGATCCGCTACTTTGTCCTTATAGAACAGATCAGCCGTCGGCAGCTTCAACGTCGGCGTCAATTCGGCCAGCTCAGGCTTCGCCGCAACCGGCGTCTGGGCGGCGACCATCACAAATTTTTCCACTTGCGAGGGCTGCTTCTCACTCAAGTAGCGCGCGGCCCAGTAAGCGCCCGTACCATGGCCCAGCACGACAATGCTGCGGGCGCTTTGTTGTTCGGCATAGGCAATGGCGGCGTCGATACGCGCGAAGATTCGTTCGGCGTCGGCCTTGGCTTGCTCCTCGCTGGTTTCGGCGATGGCCTTGTCCGCCACGTCTGCTTCACCGCCAGCAGCCTGCTCGATCGGGGCTGCGGTGGTGGAGTCTTTGCTGACGGCTTCCGGCACTTTAGGTGCCGGCGCGACTTCGACGATGCGAGGTGCAATGGCGTCGCTTTGCAAGTCGGGCAAGGTGATACTCAGGCTGCTCCATTGGGCGTTGGGCAATTGACGGCGCAATGGGCCGATTGCTTGAGGCCAGTCAACTGTTTCGCCGGCGCCAGGGATGATAATCACTGCGCCCTTGGGCTCGGCGGTATTGGCCGGCTTCCACAAGGCGAGAAAATTGTCGGTGCCGGCTTGCAGTTGTTGCTGTTCCTGAGCAGGGATTTTTCGCTCAAGTGCTGTCGCTTCTTCCTGACTACGCTCAAGCAATGGCTGGCGTTCGACCGGTTTTTCTTCTGCGGGTTTTTCTTCAACGACAGGCGCCGGGTCGGCGGCCTCGACAGAAAAGGCACAAGGCAGGATCAGCGACAGGCACAATGCTGGCAGTGCCAGGCGGTAGACAGGGGGCATCGGATATTCCAGGCCAGAAGTGATTCCGGCAGCCTAATGGGTTAGTCAGTGTTTGTCAGTGTGTGAGACTTCGATGATGCGTTTTCGCTGCCTGTGGGTTATCGGCTGTTTATGGTTTCCCTTGATGGGGTGGGCGGGGTCTGCACCACCGACCCATGTCGCACGGCTATCACCTGTGCAACAGCAATGGCTGGCCACCCATGATGAATTGCGGGTCGGCGTGGTGTTGCAGGCCCCGTATGCTCAATATGATCGGCGCTTGCAACGGCTGTCAGGGGTTAACATCGAGTTGATGAAGTGGCTGGCCCAGGCCCTCAATGTTGAGCTGCGCTGGCGCAATTTTCCTGATGTCGCACAACTGGAAGACGCCGCGCGCGAGGGGGAAGTCGACATCGCGGTAGGGTTGACTCAAACCCCGGCCGGTTTGCGGCTTTGGCAATTTACCGACCCGTACATGCGGGTGCCGCAACTGGTGGTCAGCGATCAGAAAGGCACCGGTGTCGTGGAGTTGGAGAAGCTCGACAGCCAGACCCGCGTAGCGGTGCGCATGCCCAGCGCGACCGCCGATTATCTGCGCAGCAATTACCCGCATCTGAATCTGCAAGGCGTACCGATCGAGCGCCAGGCGCTGCAATTGTTGCTGAGTCAGCAGGCCGGCTACGCGGTGGTCGATGAAGCACAGCTGGGGCGTTTGATTGCTGAACCCGAATTCGCCGGGCTGGTCGTGGTGGGCGATATCGGCTTGCCGCAATTGCTGCGAGTGGCCACTCGCCGGGATTGGCCTGAGCTGGCCGGCATCGTCGAAAGTGCGCTGCGGGCAATCCCGGCAAAAGACCTGGAGCAACTGCACAACCAATGGCTGCAGCCCAAGTATCCAAGGTTCTCCGAGTCCCCGGGTTTCTGGCAAAACCTCTGTCTGCTGCTCGCCGTGGTGATGCTGAGCAGCATGGCCGTGGTGATCTGGCAGCGGCGCCAACAACACAGTCTGGAGCAGCGCCTGTTGGCCGCGCGCGAAGACATTGCCCTGCGTGAGGCCAGCGAAGAAGCGCTGCGCCTGACGCAGTTTTCCATCGATCAGAGCACCGTCGGTATTCTCTGGGTCAACTGGGACAGCCATGTGCGTTACGCCAACCGCGCCGCAGAAACCATGCTCGGCTACCCACCGGGCGGGATCATTGATCGGCCGCTGATCGACTTCGAGCCTGGTTTGCACATGGATCGCTGGCTGAACTTATGGAAGCGCGCACGGGCCAGCGAGGACGGACCGCAAAGTTTCGAAACCCAGTGCGTGCGGGCCGATGGCAGCATTTTGCCGACGGATGTTTCGTTGAGCTTTATGCGCTTCCGTGATGGCGAATACCTGGTGGTCTACCTCAATGACGTCACCGAGCGTCGTCGGGCATTGGCCGCGTTGCAGGAAAGCGAGGCCCGGTTGCAGGGGATCGCTGCCAACGTTCCCGGGCTGGTCTTTCGCCTGGAGCGCGCGCTGGTGACAGGGCAAATCGACTTTGCCTACATCAGTGAAGGCAGTGAAAGCCTGGTAGGGTACTCGCCGGCTACCCTGGCCCATCGCGACAAAGGCTTGCGCAGCCTGGTACACCCGGACGACAAGGCGAGCTATCACCAGACTCAGGACCTTGCGCTCGATACTGACAGCGACTGGTCGTGGCAAGGACGGATCCTGACCCGTTCGGGTGAACAGCGTTGGGCCGAAATCAAAGCCATCACCCGTCGGCTCGAAGACGGCACCTATGTCTGGGACGGTATCGTCTGGGACATCAGCGAGAGCAAGCGTATTGAGCTGGAACTCGCCAGCTCCCGCGAGCAGTTGCGCGAGTTGTCTGCCCATCTGGAGAGCGTGCGCGAAGAGGAAAAGGCCCGTATCGCCAGGGAAGTCCACGACGAACTGGGTCAGATGCTGACCGTGCTCAAACTGGAAACGTCCATGTGCGAATTGGCCTACGCCCAACTCGACCCGGGTCTGAACGAACGCTTGAACAGCATGAAGCGCTTGATCGCCCAGCTGTTCCAATTGGTGCGCGACGTGGCCACGGCGCTGCGACCACCGATCCTGGATGCCGGGATCGCGTCTGCCATCGAATGGCAGGCCCGGCGTTTCGAGGCGCGCACACAAATCCCTTGTTTGGTGCAGGTGCCGGACAATCTGCCACTGCTCAGCGATGCGAGGGCAATTGGTTTGTTCCGGATCCTTCAGGAGGCCCTGACCAATGTCATGCGTCATGCCCAGGCGCATACTGTCGAACTGTCATTGTCGCTGGACGGCGACGAGTTGTGTCTGACGGTCAGCGATGATGGCGTAGGATTTGTCGCCGCGACCGGCAGGCCGACCTCCTTCGGGATTGTCGGCATGCGTGAGCGGGTGTTGATCATGGGCGGGCAGTTGTCGCTTGAAAGTGAACCGGGTGAAGGCACCACCCTGAGTGTGCGCGTGCCGGTGGATGAAGTTTGAAGAATAGGTGTTGGTTGTATTGACGCCTTCGCGAGCCTGCTCGCGAATGATCTTGAATATGGAGAAGACTGTGATCCGTGTACTGGTAGCTGAAGACCACACCATCGTTCGCGAAGGCATCAAGCAATTGATTGGCCTGGCCAAGGACTTGCTGGTGGTGGGGGAGGCGAGCAATGGCGAACAGTTGCTCGAGACCTTGCGGCATGTGCCCTGCGAGGTGGTATTGCTGGATATCTCCATGCCGGGCGTCAATGGCCTGGAAGCGATTCCGCGCATTCGTGCACTAAACAATCCACCCGCCATCCTGGTGCTGTCGATGCACGACGAAGCACAAATGGCCGCCCGGGCGTTGAAGGTCGGCGCTGCGGGGTATGCGACCAAGGACAGCGATCCGGCCCTGCTGCTGACGGCGATCCGCAAAGTGGCGGCGGGCGGGCGCTATATCGATCCGGACCTCGCCGACCGCATGGTGTTCGAAGTCGGCCTGACCGATTCACGGCCATTGCATTCATTGCTTTCAGAGCGCGAGTTTTCGGTGTTCGAACGTCTTGCCCAAGGCGTTAACGTCAATGACATCGCCCAGCAATTGGCACTGAGCAACAAAACCATCAGCACCCACAAGGCGCGGCTGATGCAGAAGCTCAACATCACGTCCCTGGCGGAACTGGTGAAGTACGCGATGGAACACAAACTCCTCTAAAACCCGCCACCGAACAGTGTAGGAGTGAGCCTGCTCGCGATTGCGGTGTGTCAGTCGACATAGTTTGATCCTTGTAGGGCAATCCCTACCCCCAAACTTCCATCCGGCTGAGGCGATTCTCTCCTGCACCCCGATTTGCGTGGTCGGCAGGGTCCACTAGGCTTAGTCCCACAGCAGTCATCAATAACAAAGGTGTGGGTATGAGCCAGGTCGATTCAAGCGCAGGGGCCAGCGATATTCTGGTCAGCTTTCGTGGAGTGCAAAAAAGCTACGACGGCGAGAACCTGATCGTCAAAGACCTCAACCTGGACATTCGCAAAGGCGAATTCCTCACCTTGCTCGGGCCGTCCGGCTCCGGCAAGACCACCAGCCTGATGATGCTCGCCGGTTTCGAAACCCCGACCGCGGGCGAAATCCTGTTGGCCGGGCGCGCCATCAATAACGTGCCGCCGCACAAGCGCGACATTGGCATGGTGTTCCAGAACTACGCATTGTTCCCGCACATGACGGTCGCCGAGAACCTCGCGTTCCCGTTGACCGTGCGCGGTCTGAACAAGAGCGATGTCAGCGACAAGGTCAAGCGCGTCCTGAGCATGGTGCAACTCGACGCCTTTGCTCAACGTTATCCGGCCCAACTGTCCGGCGGTCAGCAACAGCGTGTGGCGTTGGCCCGTGCGTTGGTGTTCGAGCCGCAACTGGTGCTGATGGACGAACCGCTCGGCGCACTCGACAAACAACTGCGCGAACACATGCAGATGGAGATCAAGCACCTGCATCAACGCCTCGGTGTGACCGTGGTCTACGTGACTCACGACCAGGGCGAAGCCCTGACGATGTCTGACCGGGTTGCGGTGTTCCATCAAGGTGAAATTCAACAGATCGCACCGCCGCGTACGCTTTACGAAGAACCGAAAAACACCTTCGTCGCCAACTTCATCGGCGAGAACAACCGCCTCAACGGCCGCTTGCATAGCCAGACCGGCGACCGCTGCATCGTTGAACTGGGTCGCGGCGAGAAGGTTGAAGCGCTGGCGGTCAACGTCGGCAAGACCGGCGAACCCGTCACCCTGTCGATTCGCCCCGAGCGTATCAGCCTCAATGGTTCCAGCGAGTCATGCGTCAACCGCTTCTCAGGGAGGGTGGCGGAATTCATCTATCTGGGCGACCACGTCCGGGTTCGCCTGGAAGTCTGCGGCAAGACTGACTTCTTCGTGAAACAACCGATTGCCGAGCTCGATCCCGCGCTGGCTGTCGGCGACGTGGTACCGCTTGGCTGGCAGGTCGAACACGTTCGCGCGCTCGACCCACTTTTAGAGGCGAACTGATCGCCCCGGCTTCAACAACACCAACCCTGCACGTGGAGAGAACAATAAATGTTGAGATCCCTGAAATTCACCGCTCTGGCACTGGGCATGATGGGGGCGGCAAGCGCAATGGCTGCCGGCCCGGACCTGACCGTGGTGTCCTTTGGCGGGGCGAACAAGGCTGCGCAGGTCAAAGCCTTCTACGCACCGTGGGAAGCGGCAGGCAACGGCAAGATCGTGGCGGGCGAGTACAACGGTGAAATGGCCAAGGTCAAAGCCATGGTCGACACCAAGAGCGTGTCCTGGGACCTGGTCGAAGTTGAATCGCCAGAACTGTCCCGTGGTTGCGACGAAGACATGTTCGAGCAGCTGGATCCGAAGTTGTTCGGCAAAACCGAAGACTACGTCAAAGGCGCCATCCAGCCATGCGGCGTAGGCTTCTTCGTGTGGTCGACCGTGCTGGCCTACAACGCCGACAAACTGGCTTCCGCGCCAACCAGCTGGGTGGATTTCTGGGACACCAAGAAATTCCCGGGCAAACGTGGCCTGCGTAAAGGCGCCAAGTACACCCTGGAATTCGCTCTGATGGCCGACGGCGTTGCGCCGAAAGACGTCTACAAAGTGCTGGCCGGCAAAGATGGTCAGGACCGCGCGTTCAAGAAGCTCGATGAACTCAAGCCAAGCATCCAGTGGTGGGAAGCTGGCGCACAACCGCCGCAGTACCTCGCCTCCGGTGACGTGGTCATGAGTTCGGCCTACAACGGCCGGATCGCTGCCGTGCAGAAAGAAAGCAACCTGAAAGTCGTGTGGAATGGCGGCATCTACGACTTCGACGCATGGGCGATTCCAAAAGGCCTGGACAAGGCACGCGCTGAAGCGGCGAAGAAATTCATCGCTTTCTCGGTGATGCCACAGCAGCAGAAGACCTACTCGGAAAACATCGCTTACGGCCCGGCCAACACCCAAGCCGTTCCGTTGCTGTCCAAGGATGTCCTGAAAGACATGCCGACCACCCCGGAAAACATCGCCAACCAGGTGCAGATCGACGTCAGCTTCTGGGCTGACAACGGCGAGCAACTGGAGCAGCGTTTCAACTCCTGGGCTGCAAAATAAGACCACCCTGTGGGCTTATCCACTCCTGTAGGAGCAAGGCTTGCCCGCGATGAAGGTGTGTCATTCAACATTCATGTTGAATGTGCCGACGCTATCGCGGGCAAGCCATGCTCCTACAGGGGCGATGTGTAGCTAACAAGAACAGAGGTGGCCTCCCTTACAGGGAGCGCCTGCCTCTGTAACGATCAAAGATTTCCGGAGTACGCCATGGCCACCGCCATTCCCCTGAACGCGGGCACTGACCCCACCTTGAAGCAGCGACTCAAGCACGCCGAGCGGGTCAACCGCTGGAAAGCCCAGGCCTTGATCGCGCCCTTGGTGCTGTTTCTGTTGCTGGTGTTCCTGGTGCCCATCGTGGCGCTGCTCTACAAAAGCGTGGGCAACCCGGAAGTGGTCGGCGGCATGCCGCGCACCGTGTCGGCCATCGCCAGCTGGGACGGCCGAGGCTTGCCCGCTGAACCGGTATACAAAGCGGCCAGCGAAGACCTCGCCGAAGCCCGCAAGAATCAAACCCTGGGCGATTTGTCCAAGCGCCTGAACATGGAATTGGCCGGCTATCGCAGCCTGCTGACCAAAACGGCTCGCGCCTTGCCGTTCGCCACCGAACCGACCTCCTATAAAGAAGCGCTGGAAGGTCTCGACGAGCGTTGGGGTGATCCAGCCTACTGGCAGGCGGTACGCCGCAACGTCAGCAGCATTACGCCTTACTACTTGCTGGCGGCTGTCGATCATCGCATCGATGACCTCGGCGAAATTGCCCCGGCCACGCCCGACCAGGCGATCTACCTCGATATTTTCGCCCGGACTTTCTGGATGGGGCTGATCATCACGGCCATTTGCCTGGTGCTGGCGTATCCACTGGCCTACCTGCTGGCGAACCTGCCTTCGCGTCAAAGCAACCTGTTGATGATTCTGGTGCTGCTGCCGTTCTGGACCTCGATCCTGGTGCGTGTTGCGGCATGGATCGTGTTGTTGCAATCGGGCGGCCTGATTAACAGCGGCCTGATGGCCATGGGCATCATCGATAAACCGCTGGAGCTGGTGTTCAACCGTGTCGGCGTCTACATCTCGATGGTGCACATTCTGCTGCCGTTCATGATCCTGCCGATCTACAGCGTGATGAAAGGCATCTCGCCCACCTACATGCGTGCCGCGATTTCCCTCGGCTGCCATCCGTTTGCAAGCTTCTGGCGGGTGTACTTCCCGCAGACCTATGCCGGTGTCGGCGCCGGTTGCCTGTTGGTGTTCATCCTCGCCATCGGCTACTACATCACCCCGGCATTGCTGGGCAGCCCGAACGATCAGATGGTCAGCTACTTCGTCGCCTTCTACACCAACACCAGCATCAACTGGGGCATGGCGACCGCACTCGGCGGCCTGCTGCTCCTGGCGACGGTGGTGCTTTATCTGATTTACAGCTGGCTGGTGGGCGCCAGCCGCCTGCGCCTGAGCTAAGGGGAGAACGAAATGCTGAGTCCTTATATGTCGCCCGTCGAGCGGGTGTGGTTCTACAGTTTGCGGATTCTCTGCGGCTTGATTCTGTTGTTCCTGATTCTGCCGGTGCTGGTGATCATTCCGCTGTCGTTCAACTCAGGCAGTTTCCTGGTGTACCCGCTGCAAGGCTTTTCGCTGCACTGGTATCAGGACTTCTTCGCCTCGGCCGAATGGATGCGCGCACTGAAGAACAGCATCATTGTTGCCCCGGCGGCGACGGTGCTGGCGATGGTCTTCGGCACACTCGCGGCGATTGGCCTGACCCGCGGTGATTTTCCTGGCAAGGCGCTGGTCATGGCACTGGTGATTTCGCCGATGGTGGTGCCGGTGGTGATCATTGGCGTGGCGAGTTACCTGTTCTTTGCCCCGCTCGGATTGGGCAACAGCTTCTTCTCGCTGATCGTGGTGCACGCGGTGTTGGGTGTGCCGTTTGTGATCATCACCGTGTCGGCGACGTTGCAGGGCTTCAACCATAACCTGGTGCGTGCCGCTGCAAGCCTCGGTGCATCGCCGCTGACCGCGTTTCGCCGGGTGACGTTGCCGCTGATTGCGCCGGGCGTGATTTCGGGGGCGCTGTTTGCCTTCGCAACCTCGTTCGATGAAGTGGTGGTGACGTTGTTCCTCGCCGGTCCCGAGCAAGCCACCCTGCCACGGCAGATGTTCAGCGGGATCCGCGAAAACCTCAGCCCGACCATCGCCGCCGCAGCGACGCTGTTGATCGCCTTCTCGGTGATCCTGCTGCTGACCCTGGAATGGCTGCGCGGTCGCAGCGAAAAACTGCGCACCGCCCAGGTCTAAGATTTCACACCGATGATCGTTCCCACGCTCCGCGTGGGAATGCAGCCCAAGACGCTCTGCGTCCCGTTTCGAGCCGAACGCAGAGTGTCCGTTGAAGCATTCCCACGCAGAGCGTGGGAACAATCGGAATGGCCACTCGGTTATTCACGACCTGAATAGCAGACAAACCCCAATCCCCAGCTACTATTGTGCCCAGCTCCCCTACCTATAAGAGGCTGCGCACGATGAGTCTTTCCTCTTTCAAAATCGCTCACAAACTGATCACCGGCGCAGGTGCCATCGAGCAGCTCGCCGCTGAACTGACGCGTCTGGATGTCGATAACCCGCTGATTGTCACTGACGCGGCGCTGGTCAAGTCCGGCACGGTCGAACTGGCGCTGGCACAGCTGGGGGACCGGACCTACGAGATATTTGATCGGGTGCTGCCAGACCCGGAAATCGCGATCGTCGAAGATTGCATGCGGGTGTATCGCGACGGCGGGCATGACGGCTTGATCGGTCTGGGCGGCGGCAGTGCCATCGACATTGCCAAGAGCGTGGCGGCGTATGCCGGTTACCACGGCGCGCTGGAAGATTTGTTCGGCATCGACCAGGTGCCGCGCAAAGGGCCGCCGCTGATCGCGATCCCGACCACCGCCGGCACCGGCTCTGAAGTCACCAACGTGGCGATCCTTTCCGACAAGGTCGCGCAGCTGAAAAAAGGCATCGTCAGCGACTATCTGTTGCCGGACGTGGCGCTGGTCAGCCCGCAAATGACCCTGACTTGCCCGCGCGGTGTCACCGCTGCCAGCGGCGTCGATGCGCTGGTGCATGCCATTGAATCCTACCTGTCCGTCAACGCTTCGCCGATCACCGACGCCCTCGCCATCGGCGCCATCAAACTGATCGCCAAGGCGCTGCCCAAGGCCTATGCCAATCCGTCCAACCTGCAAGCCCGCGAAGACATGGCCACCGCCAGCCTGATGGCCGGCATGGCATTCGGTAATGCCGGGGTCGGCGCGGTGCATGCGTTGGCGTATCCGCTGGGCGGACGTTTCAACATCGCCCACGGCGTCAGCAACGCCTTGCTGCTGCCCTATGTCATGACCTGGAACAAGATGGCCTGCGTCGAACGCATGCAGGATATTGCCGAGGCCATGGGGGTGAAGACCTCTCATCTGAGTGCCAACGAAGCGGCAGATAAAGCCGTGGAGGCGATGACCGGGTTGTGCGCTGCGGTGGAAATTCCGCAGGGGCTGCGCAGCTTCGGCGTTCCCGAAGACGCCATCCCGGCGATGGCCGCAGAAGCGGCGGGGATCGAGCGCCTGATGCGCAACAATCCGCGCAAATTGAGCGCCGTCGATATCGAGAAAATCTATCGGGCGGCGTACTAGAGCTCCTCGTGACTTATTGATCGAAGGCAGCCCCAATCATCGCGGTCACAGTGCGCGCGCCAAAGTATGAGGTATACAATGCGCGCCATCGTGATTCTGCTCAAAAAAGGTGCGTCATGCAGCCCTTCGTCATTGCTCCGTCGATTCTCTCCGCCGACTTCGCCCGCCTGGGTGAAGAAGTGGACAACGTCCTGGCCGCCGGCGCCGACTTCGTGCACTTCGATGTCATGGACAACCACTACGTACCGAACCTGACCATTGGCCCGATGGTGTGCGCTGCGTTGCGCAAATACGGCGTGACCGCGCCGATCGACGCGCACCTGATGGTCAGCCCGGTGGACCGTATCGTCGGTGACTTCATCGAAGCCGGCGCGACTTACATCACCTTCCACCCGGAAGCCTCGCAGCACGTCGACCGCTCGCTGCAATTGATCCGCGAGGGCGGCTGCAAGTCGGGCCTGGTGTTCAACCCGGCGACCCCGCTCGACGTGCTCAAGTACGTGATGGACAAGGTCGACATGATCTTGCTGATGAGCGTCAACCCGGGCTTCGGCGGGCAGAAGTTCATACCCGGCACCCTCGACAAACTGCGTGAAGCACGGGCGTTGATCGATGCCTCCGGGCGTGACATTCGCCTGGAAATCGACGGCGGCGTGAACGTGAACAACATTCGTGAAATCGCGGCGGCGGGGGCTGACACCTTCGTCGCCGGTTCGGCAATTTTCAACGCACCGAACTATCAGGAAGTGATCGAGAAGATGCGCGCCGAGCTGGCGTTGGCTCGCCCATGAGTGGTTTTGAGCAGCTGTTCCCGGGGCGTCTGCCGCGGCTGGTGATGTTCGATCTGGATGGCACGCTGATCGATTCGGTCCCGGACCTCGCAGCGGCTGTGGATCACATGCTGCTCAAGCTGGGCCGCAAGCCTGCCGGCATCGAGTCGGTCCGTGAATGGGTCGGTAACGGCGCGCCGGTATTGGTGCGTCGTGCATTGGCGGGTGGCATCGAGCATGCGGCCGTCGATGACGTCGAGGCCGAACACGCGCTGGAAATTTTCATGCAGGCCTATGGCGCTAGCCATGAGCTGACCGTGGTCTATCCCGGTGTGCGCGACACCTTGAAGTGGCTGCACAAGCAGGGTGTCGAGATGGCGCTGATCACCAACAAGCCGGAGCGTTTCGTCGCGCCGCTGCTGGATCAGATGAAAATCGGCCGCTACTTCAAATGGATCATCGGCGGCGATACCCTGCCGCAGAAAAAACCCGATCCGGCCGCGCTGTTTTTCGTAATGAAAATGGCCAACATTCCGGCTTCGCAATCCTTGTTCGTCGGCGATTCGCGCAGCGATGTGCAGGCGGCAAAAGCGGCGGGGGTCAAGTGTGTGGCGCTCAGTTATGGCTACAACCATGGCCGGCCGATTGCCGAGGAATCGCCAGCGCTGGTCATCGACGATTTGCGCAAGCTAATTCCCGGTTGCCTGGATCCGGCCGCTGAGATAACGTTGCTCGACGCTGTTCAACCCCCTGCTGGAAACGCCATCGTGGTGGTCACTCGCAAACTCTGGATGAAAGTCATCAAGGCCCTGGCCCGCTGGCGTTGGCGCGCCTGACTTGTTCCTGGCCGGCATACCGGCGCGTTTGCATACCTGACTGTTAGACCCTCAAGCCACGAGGCTACCCCATGATCCGCGAAGAATTCCTGCGTTTGGCCGCTGCCGGCTACAACCGCATCCCGCTTGCCTGCGAAACCCTGGCTGACTTCGACACGCCGCTGTCGATCTACCTGAAACTGGCCGACGAGCCGAACTCCTACCTGCTGGAATCGGTTCAGGGCGGGGAGAAGTGGGGCCGTTATTCGATTATCGGCCTGCCATGCCGCACCGTTCTTCGGGTGCATGACCATCATGTCAGTGTGACCGTCGACGGTGTCGAGACCGAAAGCCACGACGTTGAAGACCCGCTGGCGTTCGTCGAAACCTTCAAGGCCCGTTACAACGTGCCGACCATCGCTGGTCTGCCACGTTTCAACGGCGGTCTGGTGGGCTATTTCGGTTATGACTGCGTGCGGTATGTGGAGAAGCGTCTGGGCAAATGCCCGAACCCGGATCCACTGGGCGTGCCGGACATTCTGCTGATGGTTTCGGATGCAGTAGTGGTGTTCGACAACCTCGCCGGCAAGATGCACGCGATTGTGCTCGCCGATCCATCGCAGGCCGGTGCGTTCGAGCAAGGCCAGGAGCGTCTGGAAGAGCTGCTGGAAAAACTCCGTCAGCCGATCACGCCGCGCCGTGGCCTGGATTTCAGCAAGCAACAGTCGGCTGATCCGGTGTTCCGTTCGAGCTTCACCCAGGACGATTACGAAAAAGCTGTCGACACCATCAAGGAATACATCCTGGCCGGTGACTGCATGCAGGTCGTACCGTCCCAGCGCATGTCGATTGACTTCAAGGCAGCACCTATCGATCTGTACCGGGCGTTGCGCTGCTTCAACCCGACGCCTTACATGTACTTCTTCAACTTCGGCGACTTCCATGTCGTTGGCAGTTCCCCGGAAGTGCTGGTGCGGGTCGAAGACAACCTGATTACCGTGCGCCCGATTGCCGGTACCCGTCCACGCGGGGCCAACGAAGAAGCCGATCTGGCGCTGGAAAAAGACCTGCTGTCCGATGACAAGGAAATCGCCGAGCACTTGATGCTGATCGACCTGGGTCGTAACGACACCGGTAGGGTCTCGGAAATCGGATCGGTGAAACTCACCGAGAAGATGGTCATTGAGCGTTATTCCAACGTGATGCACATCGTGTCCAACGTTACCGGGCAGTTGAAGGCCGGGCTGACGGCGATGGACGCGCTGCGGGCGATTCTGCCGGCCGGTACGTTGTCGGGTGCACCGAAGATTCGCGCGATGGAGATCATCGATGAGCTGGAACCGGTGAAGCGCGGTGTCTACGGCGGCGCGGTCGGTTACTTTGCCTGGAACGGCAACATGGACACGGCGATTGCGATCCGTACCGCCGTGATCAAGAACGGCGAACTGCACGTGCAGGCCGGTGGCGGCATCGTCGCCGACTCGGTCCCGGCGCTGGAATGGGAAGAAACCCTGAACAAACGCCGCGCAATGTTCCGTGCCGTAGCTTTGGCAGAACAGACCCCGGACGCCTGAGTTCACGCAATACCCCCTGTAGGAGCGAGCCTGCTCGCGATGACGGACTGACATTCACTATTGATGTCGACTGACACTCCGCTATCGCGAGCCGGCTCGCTCCCACATTGGATTTGCGGGCATAAAAAAACGCGGCGCCTGTGAGGGCGCCGCGTTTTTTATGACCTGCGATTTAGAAGTCCAGCGCAACGCCCACGTTGATGCCTTGTTGAGTGAAGTCGTCATCCTTGCGAATGACGTAGCTGGCGCGCAGTGCCAGGTCCTTGGTGAGGTTGTGGCTCACACCCAGGTTCACACGGTTCAGGTTGGTTTGCGGGGTGTAGCCTTCCAGCGTGAACTGATTGTTCGGCAGGCTGTTGAGGTGAATGGACACGTCCTGGGCGTCGTCGTTGTACTCACGCTCGTGAGCCACTTCGCCAAACACCTGGGTTTGTGGCGTGATCTGGTATTTGCCCTGCAAACCGATACCCAGGCGCCGGGAGATGCTCTCTTGATCGGCAAAGGTCAGCGCTGTGGCATCAGCGCCGTCTTCCGAGTAACCGTCGACCTTCACCTTGGCGAAATCAGCGCTGACAAAGGGCGACAGGTGCCAAGGACTGCTGGCTTGCTGCGCAATGTCATAACCAATGCGAGCGCTGAAGGCTTCGACGTAGCCACTGGTATCGCCTTTTTCACCGCGTTCATTGGCACCCAACTGGAATTTACGCTTGAGGCTGTCGTAATCCAGATGCCCGGCGGTCAACGCTGCGTCAGCCCATACGCGGTTTTCCTGGTACTGGGCGAATGCCGTGCCCATATACGTGTTGAGCTTGTAGTCGGAGTCGCTCGCACCGGCTTCGAGTTTCTGGTCATAGAAACCGGCGGCCACGCCGACGCGCCAGGCATCGTTGAGGCGGTAGCTGCCACCGATGTTCAGGTTGTAACCGTTACCGTCGGCGCTGACGACACTGTCCTGCCCGTCAAAGTCCTGATGCTGGCCACCGCCGGCAACAATGGCGCGCCATTGGCCGACGCCTTGCCAGTTTTCCCAATCGGCCAGCCATTGGTTGCGCAGTTCATCCTGATGCGCACGCAAGGTGCCTTGGGCCATTTGCGGCAATAGCGTCAGCTCCCACGGCGCCGCCAACAGCGAGTACGCGTAATCGGCAATCAAGCGCTGCCCGGTTTCGGTGGGGTGCACCGCGTCGTTGTAGATCAGCTTGGTCGGATCGGGTGTGGCGCTGTTGATGCCGTAACGGGCGTTTTCAGTGCAGCTGTTGCCGCTGAAGCAGGTGGCACTCAGGTTCTGGTCGGTGGCCAAGCCAAATTGCGCCGGGTTGGCGAACGTCTCTTTGAGCAGTACCGGAATGTTGAGCGGGATGATTTCAGCATTGATGTTCTGCAGTCGGCTGACCAGTTCGGTGTTGAACTGGGCGCTGAGCTGAGACGTGAATGCTTGCAGCGGGGAACCGTTGAATGCAGGGGTGAAGCCGATGTCGGGCAGCAGCCAGACCATGACGTAGCGGGCGCCGGCGCCTTGCAGCGTCTGCACGCTGTCGGCCAGTCGGTCGGCGGCGGCACTGGCTTGGGGCAGGCTGGTAACGCGACCTTGCAGGAAGTCGTTACCGCCACCCGACAGGTAATACAGTGCGTTCGGGTCGGCACGGAAGTTGTTCGACGGCAAGTATCCGGCACGGACACGAGCCCCCGTGTCGGACGTGGTGGTGATCGAATCGAGAATCTGATCGGTGCGATAACCGCCGACGGCCCAGTTATTACCATCGGGCTGGCCGTTGCTGGCGCGGACCGCCGAGTTCGATGAAGCGGTCTGGTCCGCCGTGAACCCGAGTTTTCCACCCAGTATCTGCGTGGAGTTGAGTGAGCGGACTTCGCCGCTGCCATCCAGATAAACCGGCCCCGTCCGGTTGGTAAAGCGTTGTGTCGCCCCGGCAGGTCCGCCGGTGTCGGCAAAGGTCCCGGCGTCGTTGAGGCTGTCGCCGAAGACGACGAAACTGGTGTATGGATTCGGCGCGGCGTACGCCTGGGCGCAGGCCATTGCGAGCAAGCATCCTGCGAGCGGTACAAACAACGTCTGTTTGATCATGAGCAAGTCCGTTTATTTATTGTTTTAGGTGAACGAAACGACAGTACCAAAAACTTCCGGCCTTTTGCCATCCGTCGCGAAGCCTTTGATAGTTTCGCAAGCAGCAGCCCCGGCCATATTGCACGCTCTGCCCAGCTAAGTTACTGTGCCGAGACGTATGAATGAGACCTTCCCCGTGTTGATCATCAGTAAACTCCTGGATCAAGTCATCAAGGCACACGCCCGCTGGCGTTGGCGCGCCTGAATTCTTTTGCCGGCCCCGCCGGACCTGTACCGCTTTGCCTTTACCCGTTTGAAATGCCGCTTTGCTGGCGCTACTCCAGCACCTGATAAAGCGCAGCGCCCTGCGGGTCGATCATTCGAAGGCCATCTTTAAAGTCAGTGAATTCAAGAGGTTCAAAAACGCCATGTTGCTGATGATCGATAACTACGACTCCTTTACCTACAACGTTGTGCAGTACCTCGGTGAGCTTGGCTCCCAGGTCAAGGTTGTGCGCAACGATGAGCTGACCATCGCTGAAATCGAAGCCCTCAACCCCGAGCGCATCGTGGTGTCCCCCGGTCCTTGCACCCCGACCGAAGCCGGTATCTCGATCGAAGCGATCAAGCATTTCGCCGGCAAACTGCCTATTCTGGGCGTCTGTCTCGGCCACCAGTCCATCGGCCAGGCCTTTGGTGGTGATGTGGTCCGCGCCCGTCAAGTCATGCACGGTAAGACTAGCCCGGTATTCCACGAGGACAAGGGCGTATTCGCAGGGCTGAATCGCCCATTGACCGTGACCCGTTATCACTCGCTGATCGTCAAGCGCGAAACCCTGCCCGATTGCCTGGAGTTGACGGCATGGACGCAGCTTGAAGACGGTTCGGTCGACGAGATTATGGGGTTGCGCCACAAGACACTGAACATCGAAGGCGTGCAGTTCCACCCTGAGTCGATCCTCACCGAACAGGGCCACGAATTGTTCGCTAACTTCCTCAAACAAACCGGCGGCACGCGCTAAGGACTTTTCATGAATATCAAGACAGCCCTGGGCCGTATCGTCGATCACCTCGACCTCAGCACCGATGAGATGCGCGATGTGATGCGCGAAATCATGACCGGCCAATGCACCGACGCACAGATTGGCGCGTTCATGATGGCCATGCGCATGAAGAGCGAAAGCATCGACGAAATCGTCGGCGCCGTGTCGGTCATGCGCGAGCTGGCGGACAAGGTCGAACTCAAGACACTCGACGGCGTGGTCGATGTGGTCGGTACCGGCGGTGACGGTGCGAATATCTTCAACGTGTCGACCGCTTCTGCCTTCGTCGTTGCGGCGGCCGGTTGCACCGTGGCCAAGCATGGCAATCGTGCGGTGTCGGGCAAAAGCGGCAGCGCCGATCTGCTGGAAGCGGCGGGCATCTACCTGAACCTGACCCCGGTTCAAGTCGCACGCTGTATCGACAACGTCGGCATCGGTTTCATGTTCGCCCAGACTCACCACCGTGCCATGAAGTACGCCGCCGGTCCGCGCAAGGATCTTGGCCTGCGTACCTTGTTCAACATGCTCGGCCCGCTTACGAATCCGGCCGGTGTGAAGCATCAGGTGGTGGGCGTGTTCAACCAGGCGTTGTGCCGGCCATTGGCTGAAGTCCTGCAGCGACTGGGCAGCAAGCATGTGCTGGTGGTGCACTCGAAGGATGGCCTGGACGAATTCAGTCTGGCAGCGCCGACCTTTGTGGCCGAATTGAAGAATGACCAGATCACCGAGTATTGGGTCGAGCCGGAAGACCTCGGCATGAAGAGCCAGAGCCTGCATGGGCTGGCCGTCGATAGCCCGGATGCTTCGCTGGAGCTGATTCGCGATGCCTTGGGCAAACGCAAAACCGAAAGCGGTCAGAAAGCTGCCGAAATGATCATGCTCAATGCCGGTGCCGCGTTGTATGCCGCTGACCATGCAACCAGTTTGAAAGAAGGCGTTGCCCTGGCGCACGATGCGCTGCACACAGGCCTCGCTCGCGAGAAGCTGGAGGAGTTGGGTGCATTTACCGCGGTATTCAAAGTGGAGAATGAAGGATGAGTGTACCGACGGTTCTGGAAAACATTCTGGCGCGCAAGGTCCAGGAAGTCGCCGAGCGTAGCGCTCGTGTGAGCCTGGCCGAGCTGGAAAGTCTGGCCAAGGCGGCCGATGCACCCCGTGGTTTTGCCAAGGCGATGTTGGCGCAAGCCAAGCTCAAGCAGCCAGCGGTGATTGCCGAAATCAAGAAAGCCTCGCCGAGCAAGGGCGTGATCCGCGAGAACTTCGTTCCTGCCGACATCGCCAAAAGCTACGAGAAGGGCGGCGCGACGTGTTTGTCGGTGCTGACCGATATCGATTTTTTCCAAGGCGCCGATGCCTACCTGCAACAGGCCCGGGCCGCGTGCAAACTGCCGGTGATCCGCAAGGACTTCATGATCGATCCTTACCAGATCGTCGAAGCCCGGGCGCTGGGAGCCGACTGCGTGCTGTTGATCGTCTCCGCGCTGGATGACGTGAAGATGGCCGAGTTGGCGGCCGTGGCCAAAAGCGTCAATCTCGATGTGCTGGTGGAAGTCCACGATGGCGACGAGCTGGAGCGGGCCTTGAAAACCCTCGACACCCCACTGGTCGGCATCAACAACCGCAACCTGCACACCTTCGATGTCAGCCTGGAAACCACCCTCGACTTGTTGCCGCGTATCCCGCGTGATCGCCTGGTCATCACCGAGAGCGGCATTCTCAACCGTGCCGATGTCGAACTGATGGAAATCAGCGACGTCTACGCCTTCCTGGTCGGCGAAGCGTTCATGCGCGCCGAAAGCCCGGGGACCGAGCTGCAACGTCTGTTCTTCCCGGAGCGTGGTACCGCGGTGAGTGGTTCTACACTCGACTGATTACACGCAGACCGAGTCGACCCCATCGCCGAGCAGGCTCGGCTCCTACAGGAGAACCCATGTAGGAGCCGAGCTTGTCTCCGGGCGGCGTTCCGACGATGGCGGCATAAGTACCACCACAGACTTCATGTCCAACGGAATACCTTATGACCTCAATCCTCTCTCTGACCGTCGAAACCGGCCTGCAAGCCGAACAGGATCTGTTGGCCTCGGTCTGCGCCGGCGACGCCGAGTTCGGCCTGCTGTTCTGGCAGCCGAGTGATCGGGCGCTGGTCATGCCGCGCCGTTTGAATCGCTTGCCCGGTTTCGAGACTGCGTGTGAAGTGTCCGCAGCAGCCGGTTGGCCGGTTCTTCTGCGTGAAACCGGCGGTGAGCCGGTGCCGCAATCGGCGTCCACTATCAACATTGCCCTGGTCTACGCGCCACCCCGCAGTGAAGGTGACCAGAACCGGATTGAAACCGCTTATCGCCGACTCTGCGATCCGATCTGTCAGTTACTGGAAGAGTTGGGCGGCAAGTCGTCCCTTGGCGAAATCGATGGCGCGTTCTGCGATGGCCGTTTCAACGTCAACCTCGACGGTCGCAAAATGGTCGGCACCGCTCAACGCTGGCGCCAGAGCAAGGGCGGTACGCGTCCGGTCGGGTTGGTTCACGGTGCTTTGTTGCTGGATAACGAGCGTGAGTCGATGGTTGCGGCGGTCAACCGCTTCAATGAAGCCTGCGGTCTGGAGCAGCGGGTTCGCGCCGAAAGCCATATCGCCTTGCATGAGAAGTTCGCCGCGCCCGATGCACTCGGGCGGCTCGACACGCTGTATCGCCAGTTGCTGGCAGGGATGTTTGAAGGTTAACGCGTGCCGAAGACCACCATGGTCTTGCCTTTGACGTCCACCAGGTTGCGCTCTTCCAGATCCTTGAGCACGCGGCCGACCATTTCTCGCGAACAGCCGACAATCCGCCCGATTTCCTGGCGGGTCACTTTGATCTGCATGCCGTCCGGGTGAGTCATCGCGTCGGGCTGTTTGCACAGTTCCAGCAGGCAGCGGGCGACGCGCCCAGTGACGTCGAAGAACGCCAGGTCTCCGACCTTTTTCGTGGTGTTGCGCAGACGCTGTGCGATTTGTCCGCTAAGCACGTAAAGAATGTCGGGGTCTTGCTGGGACAGCTCGCGGAATTTCGCGTAGCTGATTTCCGCGACTTCGCATTCAATCTTGGCGCGTACCCAGGCGCTGCGCTGCTGTTCCAGGCCAGCCTGTTCAAACAGGCCCAACTCACCAAAAAAGTCCCCGGCGTTCAGGTAGGCGATGATCATTTCACGACCATCGTCATCCTCAATCAGGATCGTGACAGAGCCTTTGATGATGAAGAACAACGTTTCCGAGCGATCACCCGCACAAATGATGTTGCTCTTGGCCGCATAGCGCCGACGCTGACAATGCATCAACAGCTTGTCGAGGTTCTTGATTTTGGGTGTTGGGGCAATAGCAACCATGGTTGTATCCCGAAAAGACTTCACGGTGTGTTTTGGTTTTTTTATGAGTCGCTGACAATGGTCAATGCAAAGCTGGCCATGCGCCAGTGAATTGGCGTCAGCTTAACAGACACTTCCTGCAACATTCGAACATTTACCTACGGCGTCGACACTTGCGTCCCAGGAAGGCGAAACGCTGTCAAACCAGGGCCCTGTGCTAAGCTGGCGACCCTTTTTTTAGACAGTGGAGTCTTGGCGATGAAGGCACGCATCCAATGGGCTGGCGAAGCCATGTTCCTCGGTGAATCCGGCAGCGGTCATGTCGTGGTCATGGACGGTCCGCCCGATGCCGGCGGTCGTAACCTGGGTGTCCGGCCGATGGAAATGCTCCTGCTGGGTGTCGGCGGTTGCAGTAACTTCGACGTGGTGAGCATCCTCAAGAAGTCCCGCCAGGCCGTCGAAAGCTGTGAAGCCTTCCTCGAAGCCGAGCGTGCCACCGAAGACCCGAAGGTCTTCACCAAGATTCACATGCACTTCGTGGTCAAGGGCCGTGGGCTGAAAGAAGCCCAGGTCAAACGCGCTATTGAGCTGTCGGCTGAGAAGTATTGCTCGGCTTCGATCATGCTCGGCGCGGCAGGCGTGGCGATTACCCACGACTACGAGATCATCGAACTCGGTTGAGTCGACATTCAACTATCATAAAAGCGGTGCAGACTCTGGCGAACCCAAGCTGACGTCTGCATAATGCGCCACTTTTTTCAGGGTCGTGGCCTGTCAACCGACAGGCCGCAGTCCCGAACAGACAACCAAAATCGCCATCGCGAAGAGGTGTTAACCGTCCTACGCAGGTGCGTCGTTCGCATCTGACGGGCATGCTTGATCACGCGGCCGGGCCGCAATACATAGAGAGTTTTTAACGGTGAAAAGCAAACTCAAGCTCCACGGGTTCAATAACCTGACAAAGACCTTGAGCTTCAACATCTATGACATCTGCTACGCGGAAACCCCGCAAGACCAACAGGCCTACGTTGAGTACATCAATAAAGAGTACAACGCGAAACGCCTGACGCAGATCCTCACGGAAGTTGTCGATATCATTGGTGCCAACATCCTGAACATCGCCAGTCAGGACTACGAACCACAGGGTGCCAGCGTCACAATTCTGATCTCTGAAGAGCCGGTGACCCCGACCGACAGCCAGATCGAAGAGTCCCCGGGCCCACTGCCTGAAATTATCCTGGCCCACCTCGACAAGAGCCACATCACGGTGCACACCTACCCGGAAATCCATCCGGTCAGCGGTATTGCAACGTTCCGTGTGGACATCGACGTGTCGACTTGCGGGGTCATTTCACCGCTTAAAGCGCTCAACTTCCTGATTCACCAGTTCGATTCGGACATCGTGACCGTGGACTATCGTGTGCGCGGCTTTACCCGCGATGTTGAAGGCAAGAAGCACTTCATCGATCACGAGATCAACTCGATCCAGAACTACCTGTCCGACGACACTTACGACGCGTACCAGATGACCGACGTAAACGTGTACCAGGAAAACCTGTTCCACACCAAAATGCTGCTGAAGAATTTCGAACTGGATAACTACCTGTTCGGTGACGCCACCAGCAACCTGTCTTCCGAGCAACGTGCTCAGGTGACTGACCGTGTGAAACACGAAATGCTAGAGATCTTCTACGCACGCAACATGGCGTAAGATTTACGGGCAAAAAAAGGCGACTCCCTCACGGCAGTCGCCTTTTTTATGTCTGTCGCAAAACCTTCGTAGGAGCATGGCTTGCCCGCGATAGCGTCCTCGAGATCGCCATCGCGGGCAAGCCATGCTCCTACGGTCAGATCCGATAAGTACTCTTGGTCATCACTTTGGCCAACAGGCTCATCCCGAACTTCACCGGTGCCGGGAAGCGGAAGCCGCCAGCATCCAGTGCGCTTTCCGCATGATGTTCTTCATCAATGCGCATCTGCTCGAGAATCGCCCGGGATTTTTCATCTCCCGCCGGCAATTGCTCAAGGTGTTCGTTCAAGTGTTTGCACACTTGATGTTCGGTGGCGGCAACGAACCCGAGGCTGACTTTGTCGCTGATCAACCCGGCAACTGCGCCAATCCCGAACGACATGCCGTAAAACAGCGGATTAAGAATGCTGGTATGGCTGCCCAATTGATGGATGCGTTGCTCGCACCAGACCAGATGGTCGATTTCTTCTTCTGCTGCATGTTCCATTGCCTCGCGCACATGGGGCAGCTTGGCGGTCAGGGCTTGCCCTTGGTACAACGCCTGGGCGCAGACTTCGCCGGTGTGGTTGATGCGCATCAGACCGGCCACGTGGCGGGTGTCTTCATCGCTCATTTGCGCATCTGGCTGGACGATGGCTGGCGACGGACGGTACGGCTGGCCACTGAAGGGCAGCAGGGTGCGCATGGCGGCATCGGCTTGCAGCAGAAGACGATCAATCGGCGAATAGTGACGTTGGGTAGTCATGCTGACCTCCGGGAAAATCTCGGCGGCCAGTTTAACCCAATCGGCCGGGGGAAGGTTTGCGCTGGGTCATTGTGCTGCAGTTGTTGTGACAGTGCTGTGATGCCGTTGTGGGAGCGGCGGTGCACCACGCCCACAGGATCAATTGCAATCAGCCCGGCGGCCAATGCATCTGGCGCTGACCCAGCACGTGCATGTGAATGTGATAGACGGTTTGCCCACCTTCTTCATTGCAGTTCATGACAACGCGAAAGCCTTTTTCGCAGCCCAATTCCAGGGCCAGGCGTTGGGCGGTGAACAGAATATGTCCGGCCAGGGCCTTGTCGTCCTCGGTGAGGTCGTTAAGGGTGCGCACCGGTTTTTTCGGGATCACCAGAAAATGCACCGGTGCCTGTGGGGCGATGTCGTGGAAGGCCAGTACCTGGTCGTCCTCGTAGATGATCCTGGCCGGGATTTCCCGGTTGATGATCTTGGTGAACAGAGTATCCACAGCTGTTTTCTCCGTTGTTTTGGCTGGCCCGAGTGTACTCATGGGGAATGCCCCCGCCCAGTGTTTTACCGTAGGACCCTTCAGCGAGGGCAGTAAGCCTTGTTGATCATGCCGACGATTGTCCTGTTCAACCAGCGAGAACCGAGCCGTGGCAGAAAGGCGCGCCAACGGTTCCCTCGGCCCGGGATAATGATCGCGCGATCTTTTTCCAGGGCCCGCACGGTGTACAGCGCCACTTCTTCAGGGCTCATCAGCATTTTGTTATCGATCAGTTTGCCGGTGTCCAGTTGCGCGGTAAGGAAAAAACCGGTGCGTGTCGGGCCGGGGCAGAGCACCGAGACCTTGACCGCGCATTTTTTCAGCTCGACGCGCAGACCTTCGGAAAAATGCAGCACATACGCCTTGCTGGCGTAGTAAGTGCTCATCCAGGGGCCGGGGATAAATGCGGCGACCGAGGCCACATTGAGGATCTGCCCTCCACCCTGCAAGGCCATGCTGTTTCCGATGGCATGGCACAGGCGGGTGAGCGCCAGGATGTTCACTTCGATCAGGTCCTGCTCGGTCATCCAGTCTTGAGCCAGAAAGGGACCGCAGGTACCCATGCCGGCACAATTGACCAGCAAATCGATTTGTCGGTCACCTTCCTCCAGTTCCAGCAGAAACCCTGACAGCCGGAGCGGCTCGCCGAGGTCGCAGGCACGGAAAAGTACTTCCACGCCAAAACGTTGAGTCAGTTCAATCGCAATACTTTCCAGCTGATCACGCTGTCGGGCCACCAGAATCAGGCTGCGGCCACGTCGGGCCAGCGCTTCGGCCATCGCCAGGCCGATGCCGCTGGAAGCGCCGGTGATCAGAGCGTAACGGGTCATGCAGTTCTCCATCGCAACAGCTCCGCGCCGCGACGCAGGTGTCACGGGCGGGGAGCGCTGTTTATTCTTTCGCAGAGTCTACAGGGGCCGGGGCTTCTTCGGCTTCATCGTCTGCAGAATCTGGTGCAGGTTCAGCAGCTTCGGCTGGCTCGACGTCGATTTCTTCGGTGGTCACCGAGCCGCTGTCGTAGCTGCTTTGGGTCGTGCTTTCATACTCTTCCTGAATCGCACTGAAACCGCCGGCCAGTGCAGCAACGAAGACGATGGCGATAAACACGATCCACAACGAAGCCAGTGCTTTGACCGCTGTGCTGTTGGGCGGCGGCGGTGGGCCATAGCGATTGGCGATGTTGGTGCCGGGGGCGACCATGATCACGATCGGGAAGAAGCTACCCACGAACGGGACGAGGTTGAGTAACCAGAGCCAGCCCGACCAGCCAATGTCGTGCAGGCGCTGCACGCTGATCTGAATGCTGACCACGGCCACTGCGATAAACAGGATCAGCGCCACCAGGCCACCGACAATCAGGCCCGCCGTCGAGTCTGCGCTAATAAGGGCGATGGCGAAAACGGCCAGCACCGAGCCTACCGCAAGCATGACCAGGGTCAGGACCATCGTCCACGCAAGATAACGCAAGCGGCCGATGCGGCCTTCGACGCTGAATGGCTTGAGCGTGGCGAACACGGGTTCGGTTTCGCCGACAGTCGCGCGGGGCGGCGCGTACGGGGATTCCGGGTCCGTCGGGGCAGGTTGAATGCTGGCTGGAGCGTGATGCTGGACGTCGGCCAGGTTCAACTCGACCGCGGGCTCGGCTTCGACCCGGGCGTCGATACCGGTTTTCGTCAGCGCTTGAAGGTAGGTTTTTGCGTCGGCTTGCGACAAGCCTTGTTTAAGCGTCACCGTCTGGCCACTGAACAATCTTTCGACGGCAGCGACCTCGCTTTTGTACAGCGCGGCGAGGTTGAGTTTTGCGGTGGTGAGGTCAACACCTGGCAGCAGAGCGCCGTTGAATGTGATCTTGAAACGGTTTTCGCTCATTGCGAGGCATCCTTGTCGCGAGTGTTTGAATTAGGAATCGAGTGTAAGGCCAGCCGGTAGGGGCTGGCCAAACTTTCATTTTAGCGTGGCCAGCGCTTGGGCAACGACGCGGCCAGTGCCAATGCCTTGCGGTATTCGTCGTCCAGCCGTGCGACCAGTTGGTCGACGCTCGGCAGGTCATCGATTTCCCCGACCCCCTGACCTGCAGACCACACGGTTTTCCAGGCCTTGGCTTCATCGCTGATGGGTTTCAGTTTGGAACCGAAGTTCACCTCCCCCTTGTTTTGCAGGGCGGCCATGTCGAAGCCCGCCGCTTCAAGGCTTTGACGCATGAAGCTCGCCGGTACACCCGAGACGGCTGGAGTATGGACGATGTCCGCCGCCCGGGACGTCAGTAGCATCTCTTTGTAGGCGTCAGGTGCATGACTTTCAGTGGTACCGATAAATCGCGTACCGAAGTAGGCCAAATCCGCCCCCAGCAATTGCGCGGCGAGAATCTCGTGGCCATGGTTCAGGCAGCCGGCCAGCAGCAGGGTCTTGTCGAAGAACTGGCGGATCTCGGCGATCAGCGAAAACGGGCTCCAGGTCCCGGCGTGTCCACCGGCACCCGCGGCCACGGCAATCAAGCCGTCCACGCCGGCTTCGGCGGCTTTTTCCGCATGACGGCGAGTCGTCACGTCGTGAAACACCAGGCCGCCGTAGCTGTGTACAGCGTCGACCACTTCTTTCACGGCGCCCAGGCTTGTGATCACGATCGGCACTTTGTGCTCGATGCAGATCTGCAGATCCGCTTGCAGGCGCGGGTTGCTATTGTGGACGATCAGGTTGACCGCGTAGGGTGCCGGGTTTTCCATTGCTGCCAACCCGGCTTCGATCTCTTCCAGCCAGGCCTTGAAGCCGCTGCTTTCGCGCTGGTTCAACGCGGGGAAGCTCCCCACCACGCCATTTCGGCAACAAGCGAGCACCAGTTGCGGGTTGGAAATCAGGAACATCGGCGCAGCCACCACAGGCAGACGCAGACGTTGATCGAGCAGAGCGGGCAGCGACATTGGAAGTACCCCGGTGAATGATGTTTGTTGAGATTAGAACGGCCGAACCACGACCAGAATTACGATTGCCAGCAATATCAGAACCGGGACTTCATTGAACCAGCGATAAAAGACATGGCTGCGGGTGTTTTCGCCACGGGCAAAACGTTTCACCTGCGCGCCGCACATGTGGTGGTAACCGATCAGAAAAACCACCAACGCCAACTTGGCGTGCATCCAGCCACCCTGGCTGAAATAGGCGCTGGGGTTGAGGCTGATCAACCAGCCGCCGAAAATCAGCGTAGCGATCATCGACGGGCCCATGATGCCCCGGTACAGCTTGCGCTCCATGACGCTGAAGCGTTCCTTGCTGACGGTGTCTTCGCTCTGCGCGTGATAGACGAACAGGCGTGGCAGGTAAAACAGCCCTGCAAACCAGCAAACGATGCTGACGATGTGAAGCGCTTTGAGCCACAGATAAAGCATTTTTAGTTATTCCAGGATTCACGGTAGCCGGAATAGTAGAGGCTTGAGCGTCCGCACGTCACCTTGACGGTTGTCGCAGACGCGCGCGGCCCCTATTATCGACGGCTTTCCAGTGGGTTCGTTGAGGGCAGGTTTATGGTCAAGGTCGGTATCGTCGGCGGCACGGGTTACACCGGTGTCGAACTGCTGCGTCTGTTGGCACAGCATCCGCAAGCTGAAGTGGTTGTCATCACTTCCCGATCCGAGGCTGGCCTGGCCGTCGCCGACATGTACCCGAACCTGCGAGGTCACTACGACGGCCTGGCGTTCAGTGTTCCGGACATCAAGACCCTGGGTGCCTGTGATGTGGTGTTCTTTGCAACGCCTCACGGTGTAGCCCATGCCCTGGCGGGTGAGTTGCTGGCGGCCGGGACCAAGGTCATCGACCTGTCGGCGGATTTCCGCCTGCAAGATGCCGCAGAATGGGCCAAGTGGTACGGCCAGCCGCACGGTGCGCCAGAGTTGCTGGACGAAGCGGTCTACGGCCTGCCGGAAGTCAATCGCGAACAAATCAAGAAGGCTCGCCTGATTGCAGTGCCGGGTTGCTACCCGACCGCTACGCAATTGGGTTTCCTGCCGTTGCTCGAAGCCGGTCTGGCGGATACCGCTCACCTGATTGCCGACTGCAAATCCGGCGTCAGCGGTGCCGGGCGTGGCGCCTCTGTAGGATCGCTGTACTCCGAGACGTCGGAAAGCATGAAAGCCTACTCAGTCAAAGGTCACCGTCACTTGCCGGAAATCCGCCAAGGGCTGCGTCGCGCGGCGGGCAAGGACGTCGGTCTGACGTTCGTTCCGCACCTGACGCCAATGATTCGCGGCATTCACTCGACGCTTTACGCGACCGTCGTGGATCGCTCGGTGGATCTGCAAGCGTTGTTTGAAAAGCGCTATGCCAACGAACCGTTCGTCGACGTAATGCCGGCCGGCAGCCATCCGGAAACCCGCAGCGTGCGCGGCGCCAACGTGTGCCGGATTGCGGTGCATCGTCCACAGGATGGTGATCTGGTGGTGGTATTGTCGGTGATCGACAACCTGGTCAAAGGTGCGTCGGGTCAGGCGGTGCAGAACATGAACATCCTGTTCGGTCTGGATGAGCGTCTGGGCCTGTCCCACGCCGGCATGTTGCCGTAACGCTTTATCCTGCAAAGCAAAAAGGCCCGTCTGACGGGCCTTTTTGCATTCCGGGCGAGCAATGGGTTCGATTGATATACCGTAACAATAGTTGACCGCTTTTCTAGGAGAAGCGGATAATGCGCGTCATCACGCAATATGACGGCGTAACGCCGGGAGATAGTCAGCATGAGCGTCGAATCCTTCACCCCCACGGCTTTGCAATTCACCCACGGTGCCGCGCACAAAGTGAAGAGCCTGGTCGATGAAGAGGGGAATGATCGCTTGAAACTGCGCGTATTCGTTACGGGCGGCGGTTGTTCAGGTTTTCAGTACGGCTTTACCTTCGATGAAGAAGTGGCCGATGACGACACCATCGTCGAGCGCGAAGGCGTGAGTCTGGTCGTAGACCCGATGAGCTTCCAGTACCTGGCCGGTGCCGAGGTGGATTATCAGGAAGGTCTGGAAGGCTCGCGCTTCGTGATCAAGAACCCGAACGCCAGCACGACTTGTGGCTGTGGGTCTTCGTTCTCGATCTGATTGCACCTGCACACAATGCAAAACGCCGCAGAACCTTATGGGTTGTGCGGCGTTTTGCTTTCTGGCGTTTACGCCGGGTAAATGGCGCCCAGAACGCGCAGGCCTCGAGCGCCAGTGACGCTAGGGCGATTGGCGGCGATGCCTTCGAGGCAGCAATGGGCCAGCCAGGCGAAGGCCATGGCTTCGACCCAGTCCGGGTCCACGCCGTAAGCGGCGGTGCTGCTGACTTTGGCGTTGGGCAACAGGTTGGCCAAGCGCTTCATCAGCGTGGTGTTGTGCGCGCCGCCGCCGCAGACCAGCAGTTCTTGAGTGTCCGCCTGGGCGTGTTGCAGTGACTCGATGATCGTCAGCGCGGTCAGTTCGAGCAGGGTTGCTTGCACGTCTTCGGCGGCAAAAGTCGGTAGCTTCGAGAGGTGTTGTGTCAGCCATGGCAGGTTGAACACTTCGCGGCCGGTGCTTTTCGGGCCTTTGGTCACGAAGAAGGGATCACTGAGCAGCTCATTCAGCAGTGACGGTTCGACTTTGCCGTTGGCGGCCCATTGGCCATCCCTATCAAAGTTGTCGCCGCGCTGCTGGTGAATCCATGCATCCAGCAATACGTTACCCGGACCGCAGTCGAAACCCGCAACGGGTTTGCCGGGTTCGATCAGGCTGAGGTTGCTGAATCCACCAATATTCAATACGGCGCGATTGCCGGCGCGTTCTTCAAACAAGGCTTCGTGGAATGCCGGGACTAGCGGCGCGCCTTGTCCACCGGCGGCCACATCGCGACTGCGGAAGTCGCTGACTACGGCAATGCCTGTCAACTCGGTCAGCAGGGCAGGGTTGCCGATTTGCACGGTGAAGCCGCGTGCCGGTTCGTGGCGAATGGTCTGGCCATGGCTGCCAATCGCACGAATGTCTTCGGGCTTAAGGTGTTGTTGATCAAGGAGGGTTTGTACACCCTGGGCAGCCAGTTTTACCCAGTTTTGTTGGGTGATGGCTGAACGGGCTATCTCGTCCGGGCCGCTGGCGCACAAGCCAAGCAGCTCGGTGCGCAGGGTTTCGGGCATCGGAATGTAATGCGTGGCGATCAATCTGATCGCCGGGGCTTGCTCGATCAGCGCGATGTCCAGGCCATCAAGGCTGGTCCCGGACATCACACCTATATAGAGAGCCATGGCTTAACGCTTGCTCGAAGCCAGCAGAGTGGCTTTTTCCTGTTCCATGCGCGCCATCAGTGGCTGGCTTTGGGCGAGGAAGCGTGCGCGTTCCGCCTTGGCAATCGGATCGGCCATTGGCAGTTTCTGGCCCAGTGGATCGACGTGCACGCCATTGACCTGGAATTCGTAGTGCAAATGCGGGCCAGTGGAGAGGCCGGTGGTGCCGATATAGCCAATCACCTGGCCCTGTTTCACCGTGCCGCCAGTTTTCACGCCTTTGGCGAAGCCTTGCATGTGGCCGTAGAGCGTGGTGTAGGTATTGCCATGTTGGAGGACCACGGTATTGCCGTAGCCGCCGCGGCGACCCGCCAGCAATACTTTGCCGTCGCCAGCCGCCTTGATTGGCGTACCGCGTGGTGCTGCGTAATCGACGCCTTTGTGGGCGCGAATCTTGTTCAGGATCGGGTGCTTTCGCCCCATGGAGAATTTCGAGCTGATGCGGGCAAAGTCCACCGGGGTGCGGATGAACGCTTTGCGCATGCTGTTGCCGTCAGCGGTGTAGTAGCTGCTGTTGCCTTGTTTGTTGATGTAACGCACGGCGGTGTAAGTCTTGCCGCGGTTGGTGAAACGTGCGGAAAGGATCGGGCCGTTGCCGACAGCCTTGCCGTTGACGACTTTCTGTTCGTAGATCACATCGAACTCGTCACCCTGGCGAATATCCTGGGCGAAGTCGACGTCGTATCCAAATACACTGGCCATATCCATCGTCAGGCTGTGGGACAAACCAGCGCGAGCGGCGGATTGCGACAGCGAACTGTTGATCACGCCATGAACATAGGCGGAACGCGTGGTGGGTTTGGCAGTGATGCGGTTGAACGCATAACCCTTGTCATGCCTGGTCAGGGTGATGCTTTCGAGGTCGCTGAGTTTGCTGTGCAGGCTGGTCAGTTGGCCTTCGGGGGTCAGTTCGAACTCGAGCTTCTGGCCGTGTTTGAGTTGGCTGAATTGCTTGGCTTGTTTGTCGCTGGCCAGGACATCATGCACCGAGGTGGCTGGGAGGCCGACTTTCTCAAACAGGGTGGAGAGCGTATCGCCTTTGGAGACAATCACTTCCCTGTGGTTCGCAGACTTCTTTTCTTCGACCGCAGGCACCGCCTGCGCGGTTTCCTGTGGTTCTTCGGCGCTGTTATCGATCTGCGCAAAAGGGGAGGTTACTGGCTCATTTGTGGCTTGAGCGGCGTCAGCAGCGTCTTGATCTTGTGACAGTTGTTCAGCAGGGCTTTCCAGTTCGAGACTCAGAGTGGTCTTTTTTGCTTCAACATCACTGGAAGGAAATACCAGAAGCGCCAGGCTCAGGAGAGCGGCGATGCCGCTTGCTGCGAGCAGGTGGGTCTTCGGGTAAAGCGGCGGCGCTTTAGACGATTCTTGGGTCATAAGTAATTTTGACTTTGAAAAAGATGAATTGGAAAAGATGAATGACATGATGAAGATGAAATAACTGTATAAAATATAACCAAATCATCTCTGAAGCAAGTCCGCGGACACTCTGCCAGCGGATTGGCGTCATTGCGCCGGCCAAACTTTGTATTTGACGCGTGATCTTGTATGGTTGGTCCCCTTTGAATTCGAGCCTTGCGGGTCTGTTATGAAGTCGGTTGAAGAGCAGCTAGCGCTGATTAAACGTGGTGCAGAAGAACTGTTGGTCGAGTCCGAGCTGATCGAAAAGCTCAAGCGTGGCCAGCCGCTACGTATTAAGGCAGGCTTCGATCCGACTGCACCGGATTTGCACCTGGGTCATACCGTGCTTATTAATAAGCTGCGCCAGTTCCAGGAACTGGGGCATCAGGTGATCTTCCTTATAGGTGATTTCACCGGGATGATCGGTGATCCGAGCGGCAAGAGCGCGACGCGTCCACCGCTCACCCGTGAGCAGGTTCTCGAGAATGCCGAGACCTACAAGACTCAGGTCTTCAAGATTCTTGATCCGGCGAAGACCGAAGTTGCGTTCAACTCCACCTGGATGGACCAGATGGGGCCGGCGGACTTCATTCGCCTGACGTCGCAGTACACCGTTGCCCGCATGCTCGAGCGCGACGATTTCGATAAGCGCTACACAACTAATCAGCCAATCGCCATTCACGAGTTCCTTTATCCGCTGGTTCAGGGTTATGACTCGGTCGCTTTGCGCGCGGATATTGAGCTGGGCGGCACTGATCAGAAGTTCAACCTGTTGATGGGGCGTGAGCTGCAGCGTGGTTATGGTCAAGATCCTCAGTGCATTCTGACGATGCCGTTGCTCGAGGGGTTGGATGGCGTGAAGAAGATGTCCAAGTCCTTGGGCAACTACGTCGGTATTCAGGAAGCGCCGGGTGTCATGTACAGCAAGCTGGTTTCCATACCGGATGTGTTGATGTGGCGCTATTTCGAATTGCTCAGCTTCCGCTCCATGGATGAGATCAATGCATTCCGTGCTGATGTCGAGGCTGGCGCTAACCCGCGCGACATCAAGATCAAGCTGGCCGAAGAAATCGTTGCGCGGTTCCATGGTGAAGAGGCTGCGGCCAATGCTCATCGTGCGGCAGGCAATCGTATGAAAGAGGGCGAGCTCCCGGACGATCTGCCAGAGATCGAGCTGACTGCTGCCGAAGATATGCCGATTGCGGCTGTCCTTAATAAGGCCGGGCTGGTGAAGAACTCGGCAGTGGCGCGTGACCTGCTGGGTTCCGGCGGTGTGCGTATTGATGGTGAGGTGGTCGATCGCACCTTTATATACGTACTGGGCGCGACGCACGTTTGTCAGGCCGGCAAGAAGGCATTTGCGCGTATTACGCTCAAATCCGAATAAAGCCGAAATCAGTGCTTGACGGCAGATTCAGGATGTCTATAATTCGCCCCACTTCCGGCGCAGTCGAAACGGAAAACTCCTTGGTAAACAAAGAGTTACGCAGTTTTCGGCAGTGAGTGGCTTCAGTTCATCGAAGTCCGAAAGGAGTTGAAAAAGAGGTGTTGACAGCAGCGTGTAACGCTGTAGAATTCGCCTCCCGCTACCGAGTGATCGGAAGCGCAAGTGGTTGAAGTTGTTAAAGATTTCCAAGCGAA
>NZ_JBFUBK010000009.1:0-91209 GCF_056405815.1 Pseudomonas sp. P1_F1_2
GCCATCGTCGGAATGCCACCCGGAGCAAGCTGGCTCCGGGTGGCATTCGGACGATGAGGTCCGACCTGCCACTGAAGATTAGGGGACAAGTTTTTATGAATCGTCCTACATGATCTACAGCCCCCATGAACTGTGCCCTGAATAGCCACGATGCTAGTTTGCCTGACGTTCACGGAGGGCAAGCTTTGACGATAAAAATGGCTGTTATGTTCGGTGCTGTTTCACTTGCGCTAACCGGCTGCGGGACCGCTATGACGGTATTCCAGGACGATGAAGACGCGGCTCGCGGTCTCAGAAAACAAAAAACCTACTGTCAGTCCATTCCCCGGGTTTACAGCGGCCTCGCCTACGATTTTTGCGTATTGAATGCTCCGCCTGACCCCACTGGCTTCCTGGTACCGTTCGTGCTCCTGGATTTAACCTTGTCAGGTGTCCTGGACACGGTTTGCTTGCCTTATACGGTATATCGTCAGACGGTCGATGGCAATCTCAGCATTTACTGGCGCGCAGGCCGCGGGTAGTTCTTTTTGTAATCCGGTGTATAGCTTCATGTCGACCCCTGACTTGCCCTCTCAGCAGTTTTTTCTTTTTGAAAGCGAAACTGAAGCCGACGCAAATGTAGAGGCGAAAAAGCGCTTGCCGCCTGTTGGGAAATACAGCGATTTCATAATTTATGTCGATGAGAGCGGCGATCATGGGATGCAGAAGCTAGATGCAAACTATCCAATGTTTGTGCTCGCTTTTTGTGTTTTCCATAAAAGACACTATTGCGAGAAAGTTATACCTGCCCTTCAGAAGTTTAAATTTAATCATATGGGGCACGACCTGATTGGTCTGCATGAGCTGGAAATTAGAAAAGAGAAGGGCGCATTCTCTAGCCTGTTCATGTCCAGGCAACACAAACATGCCTTTCTTGATGAGCTGACGGGCATTATCGAAGCAAGCAATTTCGTTTTGATCAGTTGTGTGATCGACAAGGCCGCTCTTCGCGAAAAGCAGGGGGCTGTGCACAATCCCTATCACGTCGCCCTCGGTTTTTGCCTGGAAACGCTTTATGAGTTTTTACAGGAAAAGAATCATCACAATGCGTTGACTCATGTGATTTTCGAACGAAGAGGGAAAAAGGAGGATAACGAGCTTGAGTTGGAGTTTCGTCGCATGTGTGATCGCGCAAATCGACTGGGAATTCAGCTTCCGTTCGACATCGTCTTTGCAACTAAACAAGTGAATTCCACGGGGCTGCAGCTGGCGGATCTTGTTGCAAGACCCATCGGTATGAGCGTTTTGCGGTCAGGGCAAGAAAATCGTGCCTTTGATGTGCTAAAGCGTAAGTTCTACTGCAGTGGTGGTCGTAATAATGTGGGAGAAGGTTTCGAAAATTGGGGTTTGAAAATTTTTCCGTCATCAGAAAGCGAAAAGCCCCGGTGAAACTCACCGAGGCCGCAACGCCGACCGGGATCCCCCAGTCCATTTGCACAGGAGTCTATGGCGACGACTTTCGGCTGTCAACGCGCGAGCCTGCCGTTTCGCGCTAGAGGTTTGCAGTCGCTTTTAAGCTATAATCCCGCCCTTTAGCTGTCTCTCGCCGCTTGCGAGGGCACATTAATTTTTGAGGCGCTTGTCGCCTGCATGCAGACTAAAGAGGCTAGACCCCTGTGGCATTGACGATTCTTGGCCTGTCCGGCGCCCTTAGCCATGATCCTTCCGCAGCCTTGTACATCGACGGCAAGCTGGTCGCGGCGGCTGAAGAAGAGCGCTTTGTGCGCGATAAACATGCAAAGAACCGCATGCCCTACGAATCGGCAAAGTTCTGCCTGGAGCAGGCGGGCATCAAGCCGTCCGACGTTGACGTGGTTGCGATTCCATTCGCCCCGATCAGCCTGTTCGGCAAGGCTCGCTGGCAGTACGCCAAGCGTTACTGGTACGCCCCGGACCGCGCACTTGACGCGATCCTGATGGGCAACCGCCGCTACAAGCGCTATCGCAACAAGATCGTCTGGTGCCTTGAGCAACTGGGCTTCGATCCGAAGAAAATCAAGATCGAACCCGTCGAACACCACTTGGCTCACGCCTCCAGTGCCTACCACTGCTCCGGTTTCAAAGAGAAAACCGCGATCCTTGGGATCGACGGCAAGGGCGAGTACGCCACGACCTTCTTCGGTTACGGCGAAAACGGCAAGATCCACAAGATCAAGGAATTCTTCGATCCAGACTCCCTCGGCGGCCTGTACGGCGCGATCACCGAGTTCCTTGGTTTCGATATGCTCGATGGCGAGTTCAAAGTCATGGGCATGGCGCCGTACGGCGACGCCAGCAAATATGATTTCTCGCGCCTGGCCTCGTTCGAAAACGGCGAGTTGGTGATCAACACCGACTACGCCAACGTGATCGGCCTGCGTCGTTACAAAGAGAAGGGCAAGGGTTACTACTTCTCGCCGAAGCTGATCGAGTGGCTGGGTCCCAAGCGCGAAGGTGACATCGCCGACGAGCCGTACATTCACTACGCGGCGAGCATTCAAGCGCTGTTCGAAAAAATCTCGCTGCAGATGATCGACTACTACCTGGGCGACGTGCTCAAGGAAACCGGCAAACTGGCCTATGCCGGTGGCTGTGCGTTGAACGTCAAGCTCAACCAGAAAATCATCGCTCGCGATGACGTCAAAGAACTGTTTGTACAGCCTGCATCCGGCGACGCCGGCACGGCAGTCGGCGCGGCGGCGTATGTGTCCCACGCCCGTGGCGTTCCGGTCGAGAAGATGGAACACGTCTACCTCGGTCCGTCGTATACCAACGAAGACGTGCTGGCTGCCTGCGCTCGTCACCCGAGCAAACCGGTCTGGCGCAAGCTGAACAACATGCCGGAAAACATCGCCAAAATCATGGTCGACGGCAACCCGGTGGCCTGGTTCCAGGGGCGCATGGAGTTCGGTCCGCGTGCCTTGGGCGGTCGTTCGATCATCGGTTGCCCGAGCGCCGTCGGCGTGGCAGACCGTATCAACCACCAGATCAAGTTCCGCGAGCGCTGGAGGCCTTTCTGCCCGTCGATGCTCGACACCGTTGCCCCGCAAATGATCAAGATCGATCACCCGGCGCCGTTCATGACCTTCACCTTCGAAGTGGCTGAAGAGTGGAAGACCCGCGTGCCGGAAGTCGTCCACGAAGACGGTACGTCCCGCGCCCAGGTGCTCAAGCGCGAATACAATCCGCGCTACTACGACATGATGAAGGCGCTGGAAGTGCTGACCGGCAACGGCGTGTCGCTGAACACCTCGCTCAACCGTCGTGGCGAACCGATGATCTGTTCGCCGACCGATGCCCTGAACATGTTCTTCGGCTCTGACCTGCAATACCTGATCATGGAAGACATCCTGGTGGTCAAAGAAGGCGCGGACGCTTATGACTCGCTCGGCTGAACGCCATGTGCTGCAGTTCTGTCACGGCTATGACGGCCCGTTTCTGGACTGCGCCCGGCAGTACGCCAGCCTGTTCGCGGGGACTGGTTATCGAGTGACCACGGTCTTTCTGACCGGTGCCGCCGATAGCGAAGTTGCCGCGGGCTGTGCTTCCGATGAAGTGCTGTTCATGGAATACAGCTCCAAGGCCATTCGTGGCCTGAAGCTGGGCGCCATCGGCGATCTGCGCAAGATCGCCGCTTCGCGCAATTTCAGCTTCTGCATTGCCCACCGTTTCAAACCGATCTACATCGCCTTGCTCGGCACTTCGTTGCCGGTCATCGGTGTGCATCACGGGTTTGACGATTACAAACGCGGCTCTCGCAAACTCTTCGCCCATCTCTTCCGCAAGCGCCTCAGCCTGCTCGGTGTTTCCGATGCGGTGCGTGACGACATGCGCCGTTGCCTGCCGAAATGGCCGGCCGGGCGGATTCAAACACTCTATAACCGCATCGATGTGCCGGCCTTGCAGACCAGCCAGGTGTCGGTTCGCGAGGCTCGGGAAACCTTGGGCCTGTCGGCGGATGCCTGGATTGTCGGCAACGTCGGACGGCTTCACCCGGATAAGGACCAGACCACGCTGCTGCACGGGTTTGCCTTGGCATTGCCGCAGTTGCCGGCCAACAGCCAACTGGTGATTCTCGGTAGCGGTCGACTGGAACAGGACCTCAAGGAACTGGCCCGTGAACTGGGCATTGGCGATCGGGTGCTGTTCCTCGGCCAAGTGCCGGATGCCCGTCGCTACTTCCGGGCCTTCGATGTGTTTGCCTTGAGCTCCGATCACGAACCGTTCGGCATGGTGCTGCTCGAGGCCATGGCCGCCGGCGTACCGTTGCTCGCGACCGCTTGCGGTGGCGCGAAGGAAGTCGTTGAAGGTGTCGGGATCCTGTTCCCGTTGGGGGATGCCGAGCGTCTGGCTCAAGGGCTGCAGCATCTGGCCGCGATGGACGATCAGCAACGTCACCAGTGTGCCGAGTTGATGCTTGATCGCTTGCGTGAGCGTTTCTCCGACCGCGCAGTGCGCGATGCTTTCTGGCATTTGCCACACGTCACAGAACTGGCGCCGAGGGGCTGATGCTCAACCGATTTCAAGGCTGGCGCGAACGTGGCTGGACGGTAGTCGACGCCTCGACTTATGCACAGGCCTGGCAGCGATTTGGCGGTAGCGTCGCGACGCACCCCATGGTGGTTGAGCGCCTGGCGCAACTGGCCGACATTCCGGTGCGCTATCTGGCCTGGGAACAGAACGGTGACGTGAAAGCCGCCATTCCGACCTGGGGGCGCGACCTCGCGCTGTCCAAGGACGTACTCAAGCGCCGTGGCAAAAAAGGCTTGTTCGACCTCGGCAATGCCGAGGTGATCCTGCCGGCCGCCGCCGATGCTCAAGCACCGCTGCGCCATCGCGGGCGTTATTTGTCGGCGCTGAGCGAGGGCCGTTTCAGCGCTATCAAGTTGCAAGCCGAACAACTGGCCATGGCGCGCACGCCGGAAGAACTGTCGAAGAAATTCCGCTACAACCAGCGCCGTGAATTGCGCCTGCTGGAAGAAGCCGGTGGCGTTGTGCGACCGGTCGCCGAATTTTCCAGCTCGGAGTTGGCCGCGATTTATTGCGACCTGTTCCAGCGCCGCTGGGGGTTCCCGGCCACGGGTGCCGAGCGTATGGGCGAGGTGATCGAACTGTTGCGGGACTTGCTGATCGGTTCGGTGATTTTCCTCAACGATGCACCGATTGCCATTCAATTGGTGTATCGCGTCGAGTCGCCCGAGTGGATCAGCGTCGAATACATCAACGGTGGCGTCGATCCCGAGACCCGCGAGTTCAGCCCCGGCAGCGTGCTGAGTTTTATCAACACGCAAAGCGCTTGGGAACACGCGCGGGCCCTGGATAAGCCATTGCGGTTTTCCTTCGGCCGCGCTGACCGCGAGTACAAGGACCGCTGGTGCAACCCTGTACCGGTTTTTACCGTGTGAGTGAACCCATGAGCCGCAAACAGCAACTGCTCAAGCGCCATCGGCGCAACAAACGCATTAGCCTGCTGATCGCGCTGATGCTGTTGATAGCCATCGGCGTGCTGGTGGCCTGGTGGTTGCCGCTGGTGCTCGCCGTCCTGGGCTGGATTGCCCACGAAGCATGGTTTGCCGATCACTTGTTTTACTCCCCCAAGGACGATTACCAATACAGCTTCCCGGCGTATACCCCGCAACCCAAGGTTCACTTGGAGGGGGAACGTTTGCGCCTGGATGAAGGCGTCATGCTGGTCGACGATGCCACGCTGGTGTTGGCGCTGCGGATTAAAAGCAGCTGGTTGGGGCGCTTTTTTGACCCGGTGGTGGAACTGTCKGGCGGTGACAACCCGGATCGCCAAACCTTTGAACGCGGCGTAAACGGCCTGCGTTACCTGAACCTCAGCGGTCAGGCGCAAGCGCTGTCGCGCGGTGAATTGCGCCTGCGTGGGCGCCACTGCCGCTTGCTCGGCGAGCCGGTGTTGTGGGCGCTGGAGCAGCCCGACTTCCGCCGTCAACGGGTGATGGTGATTGCGCCTCACGCCGACGACGCCGAACTGGCTGCCTATGGTTTGTACAGTCAAGCCGATGAAGCCTGGATCGTCACCCTGACGGCCGGTGAAATCGAAGCCGGGCACTATCAACAACTGGGCCTGGACAAGGTCGAGGCCGCACGCCTCAAGGGGCGTTTGCGTGCGTGGGACAGTATCGCCGTCCCGCGTTGGGCAGGCGTCCCTGAAGCACATTGCGTGCAGTTGGGTTATTTCTGTCTGCAACTGGCCGCGATGCAGGCTACCCCGGCGCAACCGGTGGCTTCGCGGGAAGCGGATTTGAGCGATACGCGTCTGTTTCGCCAGTTGAACCCGTTTGCCCTGCCGGGCGATGCAGACGGAGCGCCGACCTGGAACAACTTGTTGGCCGATTTACGCGAACTGCTGCTGCGCGCGCGTCCTGAAGTGATTGTGCTGCCGCATCCGACGCTCGATCCGCACCCTGATCATATCTGCGCCCAGCAGGCCGTCCTCGAGGCGTTGCAAGGGCTCGAATGGCAGCCGACGACACTGCTCGGCTACGCTAATCACCTGCACGACAACGACCGTTGGCCAATGGGCGATGCCGGTCAGGGCGTCACGTTGCCGCCAGCCTTCGAACCGGCCACGCCGATGCAGCCTTGCTGCCTGCCGTTGTCGCAGGAACTTCAGCGCGATAAAGCCATGGCATTGGGCATGATGCATGACCTGCAACCGCCAATGCCGGCCAAGCGCCGACTGCGCCGGTTGATCCAGCGGCTGCTGGCCGGGCGCAAGCCACCGGTCTACGGCGAAAACGAATTCTTTCGCAAGGCTGTTCGGCGTCACGAGCTGTTGTGGATACTCAAGCACACACCAATAAACGTTTCGCAGCGGGGAGAGTTATGAGCCAGCGGTCAAAGGTTCTGCAGTTGCAGCCTGACTACAACGTCAAAGCCCATGATTTTGCCGACCTCGCGGAGCAGATCGTCAAGGCGCTGCCCAGTGATCGCTATGAAGTGACGGCGGCGTTCCTGCGGGGCAAGCCCGGGCCGGGCGAGGCCGTCAGCCGAGCCGACCGTTCGGTGTATTTCGAGTTTTCCGACAAGTCGCTCAAAGGCATGCGTTTGCGGGCGATGTGGACGCTGTACAAGTTTTGCCGCGCGGAAAAATTCGACGTGGTGATCTGCAACCGCTTCAAGCCTGTGAACATGATGCTGGCGCTTAACCGCTGGTTGAAAGTGCCGCTGTGCATCGGCATTTCCCATGGCTTTGGCGAGTACGACCGGTTTTACCGACGCCGCCAGACCCAGCGCCTGATCGATCGTCACTGGCGTTTTGTCGGTGTCTCCCCGGCGGTCAAACAGTACCTGCTGGATTGCGATTGCGGTTTCACCGACCAGAACACGTACGCCATCACCAACGCCATCGACATCGAGCAGGCTGAAGGTTTGCAGCACAGTCGTGAGCGTGCCCGCGAGTTGTTGGGCATCGACCCGTCGGTTCGCCTGATTGGCGCGCTGGGGCGCCTGGTGCCGGTCAAGGGCCACATTTATCTGTTGCAGGCGTTTGCCGCGCTTAAGGACAAGTACCCGAACACTCAGTTGGCGATCATTGGTGCCGGCCGCGAAGAGTCTCGCCTGAGTGCCGAAATCGAGCGCCTGGGCCTGAACGGGCGTGCGCACTTGCTGGGCTTCAAGGAGATTGCCTTGCAGTACATTCGCGCATTCGACGTCTGGACCATGYCGTCCCTGGCTGAAGGCCTCGGGCTGGCGCTGCTCGAAGGCATGAGCGGGCATCTTCCGGTGATCGCCTCCAACGTGCCCGCCATGCTGCCGCTGATCGAAGGCGCTGGCGGGTTGGCGATTACCCCCAAGGACGTGCCAAGCCTGGTCGCGGCGCTGGACAATTACCTCGGGCTGGCGGATGACGAGCTCAAGGCCAAGGGCGAGCAGGCCTACCGTTATCTCCAGGAACAACATGACATCGAGGTGTTCCGTCAGGAATACCTGAACCTGATCGAATCCGGCCTGGAACAGGCCCGCAAGGAACAACCATGAGCGCCGCGCAACCTCTCGTCACGGTCATCATCGCGTCGTACAACCACGCTCGCTACATCGAGGAAAGCATTCTCAGCGTCCTCAACCAGACCTATAAGAACATCGAATTGCTGGTGGTCGACGACGGTTCCAAAGACGACAGCGTCGAACGCATCAAGGTGTTGCAGGCGCAATATGGATTCGATTTTCGGGTTCAGGAGAATCAGGGGCTGACCAACACGCTCAACGGCGCCATTGCTCGCTCCGGCGGCAGTCTGATCGTGCCGTTTGGTTCCGACGACATCATGCTGCCGGAACGCATCGCCACCCAGGTCGCGCACATGGAGGGCAAGCCCGAGGTCGGCATCTGCGCCGGCAATATCGAGCTGATCGACGCCGACGGCAATCTGTACCCGGAGAAGCGTCAGCGCCGTGACGTGCCGTTCCGTCGCCTGGACTTCGATGACATGTTTCTGGAGCGCAAACCTTATCCACCTGCCCCGACCCTGATGATCCGCCGGGAAGCGCTGGACAAGGTGGGCGGGTTCGATCCGACCATTCGCCTGGAAGACCTGCTGATCGAACTGAAGGTGACCCACGCCGGTTACTTTATCGATGGTCTGAATGTGCTGATGGCGCGCTATCGCAAGCACGCCACCAATTCCTACAAGAACCATCGCTTCATGATCGACAGCATCTTGCGTACCTACGCGCTGTTCAGCGATCACCCGCTGTATGACGAGGTTCGCTACAGGTTTCTCAGCTCGATGTTCCTCAAGACCGCCAACCGTGATCGCAAACTGGCCCGCGAACTGCTGGCGCAGATCCCGTTAAAGGCCTGGAACAAGAAGACCTGGCGTGGTCTGGGGCGACTGTATTTCTCGCCACTGGAAAAAGACTGATCCAGCGCGCCCTACGTAGCAGCTGGCGATCTTCTCTGTCAGGCTCTTCTTGGCCTCTTTGCCTTGGCGCAGCCACTGCAATACTTTCCTGCCGGCCGTTATGCCCGGTTTCTCGATATACAGGAACGTCAGGCTGCTGATGATGATCAGCAGGCAACTGCACAGGGCCAGCAGTGGGAGAAAGGTCCAGAGGTCGCCGGCGTTTAGCCCAAGCATTGGCGGCAGGCGCTGGATCAACACCCACAGCACATAGCCGTGCAGCAAATAGGTGCTGTAGCTGATTTCGCCGAGCCAGCGGATGCTGCGCGGTTTCAACGCACCGAACAGGGTGTTCCCAGACGCCACAATCACAAAGAACAACGACATGAGCAGCAGTGGCCTCAGGCTGAAAGCACGGTTGAATGCCGTGAAGGCAATCACCAATGCCAGCAGTGCGATAATCCCCGCCATTCGCGATTGAGCCCAAGCCACCAGTTGCGGCCGACGAATCCAGTACGCAGCGCCGATGCCGCCGAGAAAACTCGCCAGAAAGTGTTTTTTCAGCGAGTGCTCCAGGCCGACCACTTCATACAGGGCGTAAATGCCGATCAGGCACAACACCACTTGCAGCCTGCTGCCCCGGTAGATGAACACCATGGCGGCAAGGGGCAGTGCCAGATAGAAAAACACCTCATAGCCCAAGGTCCAGGTGACGTTGGAGATCATCATGCCGGTTTGGTAGTACTGGTTGACGTCCGGCCGGTCGAAGGTCAGCCAGGCCAGGACCTGGCCGGCGAAACGGAGGCCAGAGTCCTTGAGTTCCCAGTTTTGCAGGTAGAACACCGAGACAAACACGATCAGCATCAGCGGCAAGTACAACGGGTAAAGGCGAAACAGCCTCGATACCGCGAAGGCCAGCCAGTCGTGTTGACGCTCCTGGGTGAGCAATCGGTTCCAGAACAGGAAGCCGGTGATCATGAAAAACAGCGCGACACTGCCCTGGCCCAGCTGCGAGTACAAATTGCTCGGCGGAAAATCAATCACGCCCGTGCGCAGGAAGATCAAGGTAATGATCGCGTGGTGCACGAACACGCCGAACGCCAGGTAACCGCGTAACCCATCAATGCTGGCATAGCGGCTTTCACCGGAATGTTCGATGTGCCGGGCGATTTTCGGAACGGCGCGCAACAACAGGGCGGCGGTCACGATGGCCAGCAGATAAGCTGCCAGCGCAATGAGTGGGTTGGTTTCAGTCATCAAAGAGCTCGAGCCGGGGCATTCCCGGCCAGCACTTGCCTGTGCAGGTTATCAACAGCGGACTTCGAGGCCGTCATGGCGTAGCCCTGAAGCAGGGCTTCGAAGTGTTCTTCGAACAGCCAGCGCTTGTCCACCGTGTAGCGCTGCATATGGCGCAGGTTTCGCTGACGCAGGGGAAGGCTCAATGAAGAAGGGTAAATGCGCAGGTCGGCCACATCGATCAAGCCGAACTCGCCATCTTCAAGCACCAGCACATTACCCAGATGCAACGAGCGGAAATAGACGCCTTGCTCGTGCAATTGAGCCATGAACTTGCCAAAACGCTGCACCAGCGCCTGGCGCACCGCCGGAGCGGTTATGCCTTGCAAGACCTGACGCAGTGTATTGCCCGGTAGTGGCGAATAATGCACAGCACTGCTGCCGTCTGGGAGGCGATAAAGGTGAAGAATTGGCGGCGTCGGGATCCCCATGCTGCGCAGTTGCTGGCTGTTGACGGCAAAACGTTCGGAGTAGGGGTTGAAACTGCCGGAGGTGTACCAGCGACGGCCGCGAAACAGCTTGAGGAAGCTGCCATCGAGCAGGCGCAAGACTTTGGGGCCCAGGCCATCTTCTTCGATGACCTGCGCATTGGCGGTCAACTGTTGCCGGGCCGCCGGCGTCAGCGTCTTGATAGGCATCGTCAGCAAGCGTCTGGCGCGTTGATTGACACTCAGCGCGACGATTAGCGCCAGCGGAATCCACAGCAGGAACCAGTGCTCCTTGGGCCGCGAAATAATGCCGCCGCCCTCGGTCAGGCCAGCACCAATACCAAATATCAACCAGGTCGAAGCGATGATAAACAGGGGCTGCAGGCGATTGCGCCAACTGCTTAACAGGCTCCAGGCATGGAAAAACAACCACGGCAGCAGGCCAACAACACCCACGTAATAGAGCACGCCCAGGACAAAGCTGTGGGGTTCCTGAAAGTTGTAGCCGACGCCGGGGTCGATCGACAGTTGGGCGTTATAGCCATGACCGATCCAGGGGTGATCAGCAATTTTCTGTACGGCCAACTGCCAGATTTCGAAGCGGTAAGAGTCGCCCCTTTCGATGATCATTCGCGAAAACAGCACGTAAACCGTGACTCCGCTGGCAGCCAACACCCCCAACAATGCGACCGAGCGGCGGTTCCAGCAAATGAAGCTAAGCCAGAGTGCCGCCATCGTCAGCGCAACCAGAGGCGTCCTGGAGCCGGTGGCAATCACCGCGGCAAACATGATTGCCAGCGCCGGGAGGCTCAGCCAGAGCATTTGGCGACGCTTGCAGAGCATGCTGATGCTGAGCCAGTAGGCGGCGTAAAAGCCATACATGTGAGAGCTGAGCAGCGGGTTATCGAACGCGCCGCCACCGATCAAACGCAGGCCAGGCTGGTATACGCGAGCGAACATGAACAGATCGTGGGCGGTGCCGATCAGTCCGACCAATGCAGCGGCAAACAGCAAGGGTTGAATGATTTCGCTGCGATAGCGCACCAGCAAGTAGCAACCCGTGAACAGCAGCAGGGTATGCAGCGGTGGTTTGAATTGTCCGGCGATGTCTTCCTTATCCGGCCCCCAGCACAAACTCAGCAATGCCCAGGCTGCGAACGTCAGCACGGCGATGAAAATCGGGTCGCGGACCAATTCGTTGAGTTCGCGGGGGCGCAGGCACAGGGCGATCAGCGCTGGAATGCTGAAAAGGCCATAAAAAAGTTTGTGGTGCACACTTCGACCTGGCAGGAAGAAGAGTGCGCACAGCAGCAAGAGATAGCCGAGTGGAAGAATCCAGAGGCAAATGAAATCGAAGACTCGATTTGACACACTATTGAAACCGCTTAGTTGCATGCTGGGAGATTCAATCCTGAAGTTGATCGGCCATTTCGGGGTGATGGCTATTTGATGCTTAATCCGACGCCTAACAATAACAGCCTTTATGCGATTGCCAGAACCCTGAAGAAGCTGTGCTAAAGTCTGCGTCCTTTTTATCGACAAACGCGTGATATGACCGACTCCAGTCTCTCCGCAAGCCCATCGAGCTTGAAAATCTACTTCCGTTTGCTCGGCTATGTCCGGCCGTACATCAGTTTGTTTCTGATCAGCATCGTCGGCTTTTTGATTTTCGCTTCGACCCAGCCAATGCTCGGCTACATCCTCAAGTACTTTGTCGATGGCCTGTCCAATCCCGAGGCGGCGCTGTTTCCAACCGTGCCTTACCTGCGCGACCTGCAATTGTTGCAGGCTGTGCCGCTGCTGATCATTCTGATCGCCGCGTGGCAGGGGTTGGGATCTTATCTGGGCAATTACTTTCTGGCCAAGGTTTCCCTCGGCCTGGTCCATGACTTGCGGGTGCAACTGTTCAACAACCTGCTGGTTTTGCCCAACCGGTACTTCGACAAGCATAACTCGGGGCATCTGATTTCGCGTATCACCTTCAACGTGACGATGGTCACCGGGGCGGCCACAGATGCGATCAAGGTCGTAATCCGTGAAGGCATGACCGTGATCTTCCTGTTTGCCTCGCTGCTGTTCATGAACTGGCGCCTGACGCTGGTGATGATTGCCATCCTGCCGCTGATCGCCATCATGGTGCGTACGGCGAGCAAGAAATTCCGCAAGCAGAGCAAGAAGATTCAGGTGGCCATGGGTGACGTGACCCACGTGGCGTCCGAAACCATCCAGGGTTATCGCGTGGTGCGCAGCTTTGGTGGTGAAGTCTACGAAGAGAAGCGCTTCTTTGCCGCCAGTCAGGGCAACACCGACAAGCAACTGCGCATGACACGTACAGGCGCCATTTACACGCCGTTGCTGCAATTGGTGATTTACAGCGCCATGGCGGTGTTGATGTTCCTGGTGCTGTTCCTGCGCGGCGATGCATCGGCCGGTGACATGGTTGCCTACATCACCCTGGCCGGCCTGTTGCCTAAACCGATCCGCCAGTTGTCCGAAGTCAGCTCGACCATCCAGAAAGGTGTGGCGGGTGCCGAGAGTATTTTCGAACAGCTGGATGTCGAGCCTGAAGTTGATACCGGTACCGTCGAGCGCGACGCCGTCAGCGGTCGTCTGGACGTGCGTAATCTGAGCTTCACCTACCCGGACACCGATCGCCAGGTGCTCGATGACATCAGTTTCTCGGTCGAGCCTGGGCAAATGGTGGCACTGGTCGGGCGCTCGGGCAGCGGCAAATCGACCCTGGCCAACCTGATTCCGCGCTTCTACCACCACGATAAGGGCGAGATCCTGATCGATGGTGTTGAGGTGGAACAGTACAAACTGCTGAACCTGCGCAAACACATCGCCCAGGTGACTCAGCATGTGACGTTGTTCAGTGACACCGTGGCCAACAACATTGCTTACGGCGATCTGGCTGGAGCGCCTCGTGAGGCGATCGAGAAAGCCGCGAGGGATGCGTACGCAATGGACTTCATCGCGCAGTTGCCCCAAGGCCTGGACACTCAGGTTGGTGAGAACGGCGTGCTGCTCTCCGGCGGCCAGCGTCAACGCCTGGCCATTGCACGGGCCCTGCTGAAGAACGCCCCGTTGTTGATTCTCGACGAAGCCACCTCGGCGCTCGACACCGAATCCGAGCGCCATATTCAGGCCGCGCTGGATCAAGTGATGAAGGGCCGGACCACGCTGGTGATTGCTCACCGCCTGTCAACTATCGAAAAGGCCGACCTGATTCTCGTTATGGATCAGGGCCGGATCGTCGAGCGCGGCACCCATACCGAGCTTCTGGCGCACAACGGTTACTACGCCCGCCTGAATGCCATGGGCCTTGACGCCCCGGCTGAAGACATCGCCTGACGTTTGCTCACCGGGCGCGCAACGCGCCCGATGATTTGTATCCAGACTTTTCCCTCTCGATCAATCCCCGGCGAGTGCGCTGCCTTTGTTTGATCCGGGCGTGAAACCCTCCCGTAATTCGCAAGATCGACCGCAGAAACAGAATTTGCGGGCGCCTGCTTGGCAGTTCTTGGTATTTTCTGCTCAATAAATGAACAAATCCTCCCGTCAAATCATCCCGTTGCAGCCGTCGCGCAAGCCAATGCCAACCCTGTGGTAATATCGCGCCCCTGTTCATTTTGTATGTGGGTTGCTCCATGAAGTTGTCCATGCCGCGATTCGATCAAGCCCCTGTCTTGGTGGTCGGCGATGTCATGCTCGACCGTTACTGGCATGGTGGTACCTCACGGATTTCCCCTGAGGCACCCGTACCGGTGGTCAAGGTCGAGCAAATCGAGGACCGCCCGGGCGGTGCCGCCAACGTTGCGTTGAACATTGCCGCGCTCGGTGCTCCGGCCTCGCTGGTCGGCGTGACCGGCGACGACGAAGCGGCCGACAGCCTGGCCAATAGCCTCAAGGGTGCGGGCGTTCGGGCGATGTTCCAGCGTATTGCGCACCAGCCGACCATCGTCAAGCTGCGGGTCATGAGCCGTCACCAGCAACTGCTGCGTATCGACTTTGAAGAACCCTTCGCCACCGACGCGTTGGCACTGGGCGAGCAGGTCGATGATTTGCTCGAAGGCATCAAGGTGCTGGTGCTGTCCGACTATGGCAAAGGCGCGCTGAAAAACCATCAGGTGCTGATCCAGGCTGCCCGTGCCCGTGGCATTCCGGTGCTGGCGGATCCCAAGGGCAAGGATTTCTCGATCTACCGTGGCGCAAGCCTGATCACTCCGAACCTCAGCGAGTTCGAAACCATTGTGGGCGGTTGCGCCGATGAGCACGAACTGGTGAGCAAGGGCGCGCAGCTGATGCACGACCTGGACCTCGGCGCCTTGCTGGTAACCCGTGGCGAACACGGCATGACCTTGCTGCGCCCCGATCATCCGGCGTTGCACTTGCCGGCCCGTGCCCGTGAAGTGTTCGACGTGACCGGTGCCGGCGATACCGTGATTTCTACCCTGGCGGCCGCCATTGCCGCGGGTGAAGAACTGCCTCACGCGGTAGCCCTGGCCAACCTGGCGGCGGGCATCGTGGTCGGCAAGCTCGGTACGGCGGCGATCAGCGCCCCGGAGCTGCGTCGCGCCATCCAGCGTGAAGAAGGTTCGGAGCGCGGTGTACTGGGCCTTGAGCAGCTTTTGCTGGCGGTCGATGATGCGCGTGCGCACAAAGAGAAGATCGTCTTCACCAATGGCTGCTTCGACATTCTGCATGCTGGCCACGTGACCTACCTCGAACAGGCGCGGGCCCAGGGCGATCGCCTGATCGTTGCCGTCAACGACGATGCCTCGGTCAGCCGTCTCAAAGGGCCGGGCCGTCCGATCAACAGCGTCGACCGTCGCATGGCGGTATTGGCCGGTTTGGGCGCGGTGGATTGGGTAATCAGCTTCGCGGAAGGCACCCCGGAAAACCTGCTGCGCGAGGTCAAGCCGGACGTGCTGGTCAAGGGCGGTGATTATGGGATCGACCAGGTGGTCGGCGCGGACATCGTGACCGCTTACGGCGGGACCGTGAAAGTGCTGGGGCTGGTGGAAAACAGCTCGACCACGGCGATTGTCGAGAAGATCCGCAATAACTGACCCGGCTTGATCGTTCCCACGCAGAGCGTGGGAACGATCAAGGGCTGACTTTTTTACGCGGCACGATTTTCCTCAGTAATTGCTTTGCCTTCCCACGCAACCGCGCCAAACCTGAATCTTTCCCCGGCGGGCTCAAGCCCTGTTGCCGCACCCAATCCTTCCAGCGAATTCGCTCATCGCGCACCAGCCAGCCTTCCTGCCGGGCAAAACTCTCTGCCAGGTATAACCCGCGAGTGCTCGCCGGGTACAACTGATCTTTTTTCAAGGTATACAACTCGGCCATCGGCTGACCGTCCTGCAAAGGCATCAGGTACAAGTCGGGGCGCTTGCGATCGAGGCGGGCCACCAGTTGATCGCCTTCCAGCCGCTCATCGACATGAAACAGGCTCAAGGACTTGGCTTCTTTCGGCACGTCCAGGCGCAAGTCATAGATCAATTGCAGCGACGCTGTAGGCAGATGCACGTAAGCCCGCGGCCGTTCAATCAATTGAAGATTGGCGCAGCGCACGGGCCGCGCCGAGCCGGACAACGGCGTCAGGCTGAACGGCAGGGCCTCGCGGTAATGCAGGGCCGTGGCGTAGGGTGCCGGCAGCCAGGTGTTGTTGAAGCGTCCGCCGAGCCAGCCTTCGGGCGTTTCCAGCAGGCACTCTTCGGCAATTTCCTGGATCGCCGTGTGCAGCGGCAAGTTCAGCTCATGGGCCGGAACGTACCCGGAGATCAGCTTGAGCACCACGTCGCCACGGTCTTGCCGACGCTGACGCACCAACACCCAATAATCGCGATTCTGCCAATGCAGGGTCAGGCGCACCGAGACACCGAGATTGGCCAGTTCCAGGGCAAATCGCTCGGTGCTGGCCACCGTCACGGGGCGGCGACGTTGCAGGGTCTGGGAGAAATTGAGCGGCATTCCGACGCTCTGATAGCTCAAGCCTTCGGGAGTCGCTTCGACGTACAACGGCAGGGTCTTGAAGTTGCTCGGGTTCTTTCTTATGAGCGTACGCGGCATGTCGGCTCCTGCTTAAGGCCGCGTGGGGCGGCATCAGTTTCTACGTAGGACCTGGGCAACAGTCGCAACGTTGTGGGCGAGGTGCAGCGGATTGATGGTCCCGACGATAGCACTGGCAACACCCGGATGTTCAAACAACAACTCGAAGCTGGCGCGCACTGGGTCCACACCTGGACTCAGGCACACATGACCGCTGGCGAGGGCTTTTTTGACCAGAATGGCTTTGCCGTGTGCAGCAGCATAGTCAATGACGGGCTTCTCGTACTGGTCGTTCAGATTGTAGGTGACCATGGCGCAATCACCTTGCTCCAGAGCCTTCAAACCACCGGCGACGGTTTTACCGGAAAAACCGAAACCGCGAATTTTACCTTCGGCCTTCAGCACGGCGAGGGTCGCATAAACCTCACTGTCATTGAGGATCGACAGATCGTTACCGTCTGAGTGCACCAGCACCAGGTCGATAAAGTCCGTTTCCAGGCGTTGCAGGCTGCGCTCTACGGACAGCCGAGTGTGGGCAGCGCTGAAATCATGGCTCGACTGGCCATCACAAAACTCTTCGCCGACCTTGCTGACAATCACCCAGTCTTGACGCTGGCCGCGCAACAGCGGGCCAAGGCGTTCTTCGCTGCGGCCATAGGCCGGGGCGGTGTCGATCAGGTTGATGCCCATGTCACGGGCGAGCTTGAGCAGGCTGCGTGCATCGTCATCGTCGGGGATCTGGAAGCCGTTGGGGTACTTCACGCCTTGGTCGCGGCCGAGTTTGACGGTGCCCAGGCCCAGTGGCGAAACCAGCAGGCCGGTGCTGCCCAGTGGGCGATGCAGGTCGTGCAGGGTCGGTTGGCTCATGGCAGCAGTTGCTCCCAGGCCGGCACGCCCATCGGCGGCTTTGGCAGTGGCGGCAGCGGGGCGGTCTGGCTTGGCTGGATGCCGTCACGCGTCAGGCTGGCGATGACCCGGTCGGCGAAGTCTGGCGCCAACGCCAGTTTGGTTGGCCAGCCCACCAGCAGCCGACCTTGTTCGGCGACAAACGCATTGTCGGGACGAATGAGCCCCGATTGCAGCGGCTCGGCGCGGTCCACGCGCAAGGTGGCCCATTGCGCTGTGCTCAGGTCGATCCATGGCAGCAACTGACCGAGCTCATGCTGGGCCGTGGCGATTTGCTCGGCGGGTTCGCGGGCAACGCCTTCGGCTTCGGCGATATCGCCACCCATGTACCAGACCCATTGACCATCGGCCGCCGGGTGAGTGGTCACGGTCAGGCGTGGTTTGGTGCCGCCGCCCAGGCAATGGGCGTACAGCGGTTTGAGACCCGGGCCTTTGGCGATGATCATGTGCAGCGGCCGTCGCTGCATGGCGGGTTGGCTCAGTCCCAGTGCTTCCAGCAACGCCGCGGTGCCGCCACCGGCGCTGAGGACGATGCGTTGTGCACGAATCTCGCGGCCGTCCACCTTCAAGCCGACCAGCACGCCACTTTCAAGCAGCGGTTCGATGGTCTGCCCGGCGAGCAGGCCATCACCGGCCAGATCGGCCAGGCGCTGGATCAGGCTGGGCACATCGACCACCAATTCGGCCAGGCGATAGACCTTGCCCTTGAAGCGTTTGTCTTGCAGGGCCGGTGGCAATTGATCGCCCTTGACCTGATCGACACGCCCGCGCACGGCCTTGCTGGCGAAGAAGCTGGTGAGGTTGCCGGCGAGCGTGCCGGGGGACCAGAGATAGTGAGCTTCGGACAACAGGCGCACGCCGGACAGGTCCAGTTCGCCATCGCCCGCCAGCGCTTCACGCCAGCGACGCGGCATGTCGGCAATCGCCTCCGACGCCCCGGTCAGGGCGCCATGCAACGCGTACTTGGCGCCGCCGTGGATGATGCCCTGGGACTTCACACTCTGCCCGCCGCCGAGGCTGGCGCTTTCCACCAGCACGGTCGAAAAACCCTGGCGGCGCAGGCGCGCATTCAGCCAGAGGCCGGCGACACCAGCGCCGACAATCAGAACGTCGGTGGAAATAACGGATGGCATGCGGCGACCTCAGTGTTCAAGACGAGGTCGCAGTATACAGATTCATGCCAAGCGCTATGTAGCAGCTGCCGAAGTCCTCGCCTTCGATCTGTCTGAATTGTCTATGGTCAGTTTTTACGACTGCTTCGCAGTCGGACGCAGCCTTCGGCAGCTGCTACACAAAGTGGTGTATCAGTGGCCGGCGGTCTTGGAGAAGAGCTGGATCACCACAACGCCCAATACAATCAGCGCCATCCCCAGCATCGCCGGCACATCCAGCTTCTGTCCGTAGATAAACAGTGCCGCGACGCTGACCATCACGATGCCCATGCCGGCCCATACCGCGTAAGCGACGCCCACCGGCACGCTGCGCACCACCAGGGTCAGCATCCAGAAGGCGATGCCGTAGCCGACGATTACCAGTATCAGTGGCAGTGGGGTGCTGAAGCCTTTGACGGCTTTCATCGAAACGGTCGCGATCACTTCGGCGCAGATGGCGATGGCCAGGTAGTAGTAAGCGGTCATGGGTGCATCCTCGTGTGAAGTGTTGCTTTCTATGGTCGGCATTTTAGAGGCTGTTGAGATGCGGTAAAGTCATTACCTATCTGCCACGAAGATGGGTTGGCCTATGCAATGGAATCTTGAGCAACTGCAACTGTTTGTCAGCGTAGCGGAGCAGCGTTCGTTTTCTGCCGTGGCGCGTCTTCAGCGCAGGGCGCAGTCGGCGGTCAGCAGTTCTATTGCGTTGCTGGAAGAAGACCTGGGTGTCAGCCTGTTCGACCGCAGCAGTGGCCGTCAGCCGAAACTCACCGAGGCCGGCAATGCCCTGTTGGAAGAGGCGCGGGAAGTGTTGCGTCAGTGTGAGCGCCTCAATGGCCGTGCGCTGGCCATGATGCGCGGCCAGGAGGCGCGTCTGCGGGTGGCCCAGGATGAGGCCATGCCCTATCAGCCGATCATCGAAAGCTTTGAAGCCCTGGCCGAAAAATTTCCCAGCCTTGAAGTGCAACTGACCAGCGCTGCCCAAGGCGATGTGGCGCGCAAACTGGTGGAGCGTCGGGCCGATCTGGGTTTGCTGTTTTATCACGACCAGATCCCCGAAGCCCTTGAGCGGCGGGTGTTGGGCAGCGTTGAGATGGTCACGGTGTGCGGCGTCGGACACCCACTCGCCAAACAGGCTCAAGCTGATTGCCAGGCGCTGGCGCAGCATCGACAGTTGTTGATGTCCACACAGTCCAGCGTCTATCCCGGCAGTGAACCGGCCAGTCCGCAAGTCTGGCGCGCCGACAGCTTCTACGTGATGGCCGAATGGCTGGTGCGCGGTCTCGGTTGGGCGTGGTTGCCACGGCATGTGGTGCAGTACCCGGCGTATCAGGGCCTGATGGTTGAACTGGTCAGCGAATGGACACCGCCGGCGCTGGTGGTGGAACTGGTTTGGCGTCGCGATGAGCCGCTCGGCCCGGCGGCGCGTTGGCTAGCGGAACGTTTTGCCGTGCACTTGCAGACGATCGGCGAGAAAAGCCGATAAACTCCGCCGCCATGAATAGAACTCTCTACACCGCGCTGTTTTATCTGGGGCTGCCACTGGTAGCAATTCGGCTGTGGCTGCGAGCGCGTAAGGCGCCAGCGTACGCCAAGCGCATTGGCGAGCGCTTTTCCATCGGACTGCCAGCGATGAAGCCGGGTGGTATCTGGGTGCACGCGGTGTCGGTGGGCGAAAGCATCGCCGCGGCGCCGATGATTCGCGCCCTGTTGCAACGTTATCCACAGTTGCCCATTACCGTGACTTGCATGACCCCGACCGGGTCCGAGCGCATCCAGGCGTTGTTCGCCAATGAGCCGCGCATCCAGCACTGCTATTTGCCTTACGATTTGCCCTGTGCGGCGGCGCGTTTTCTTGATCGGGTCCGGCCTACGCTGGCAGTGATCATGGAGACCGAACTCTGGCCCAACCACATTCACCAATGTGCCAAACGTAATATTCCCGTGGCATTGGCCAATGCGCGACTGTCTGAACGCTCAGCCAAGGGCTATGGCCGTTTCAGCAAACTGACCCAACCGATGCTCGCCGAGATGAGCCTGTTCGCGGTACAGACCGAGGCCGAAGCCCAGCGCTTTCGCGAGTTGGGCGCCCGCCCGGACACCGTGGAAGTTACTGGCTCGATCAAGTTCGACCTGACCATCGACCCGCAATTGCTGCAACGTGCCGTCGAGCTACGCACGCAATGGCAGGCCCAGGAACGACCGGTATGGATTGCCGCCAGTACCCATGAAGGCGAAGACGAGGTGGTCCTTGCGGCTCATCGTCAGCTGTTGACCAATCATCCCGATGCCTTGCTGATATTGGTACCGCGCCACCCGGAGCGTTTCAACGCGGTGTTCGACCTGTGTCAGCAACAGGGCTTTACAGCGCTGCGTCGCTCCAGCGGCGAGCCGGTGACCTCGGCGACATCGGTGCTGGTGGGCGACACCATGGGCGAGTTGCTGTTTCTCTACGCCTTGGCCGACAGTGCTTTTGTGGGCGGCAGTCTCGTGCCGAATGGCGGGCATAATCTGCTGGAGCCGGCAGCACTGGCCAAACCTGTCCTGAGTGGCCCGCACCTGTTCAACTTCCTCGAAATCGCCGCGCAATTGCGCAATGCCGGGGCGTTGCAGGAGGTGGAGGATGCTGAAGGTCTGGCGCTGGCGGTGCAGCGGCTGTTCGAGTTGCCGCGCGATGCGCAGCGGATGGCAGAGGCGGGGTTGAAAGTGATGCGCACCAATCAAGGCGCGTTGCAGCGTTTGCTGGATGGGTTGGGGCGTTTGATCGGCCGCTAATGTGTCGCGAGGGGGCATGCCCCCTCGCCGCAAGTATTACTGGGTGGGCGGTCGTGACTTGAGTTGCTCTTCCGCGGCCTTGGCCAGGTCGGGCGGCAAGAAATCCTTGTCGGGGTTGTAGTCAGCCTTGAGGAAGCGTTTCAAGTCTTCCAGATCCCCCGGGTTCAGCGTGCCGGCCTGCTGCTTCAAGCGCAGGTTGTCGAGGATGTAGTCGTAGCGGGTGTTGTTGTAGTCGCGCACCGAGGTGTACAGCGAGCGCTGCGCATCCAGTACGTCGACGATGTTGCGTGTCCCCACCTGATAACCGATCTCGGTCGCTTCCACCGCACTCTGGTTGGAGATGATCGACTGCTTGCGCGCCTGTACCTGCTCAACGTCAGTATTCACCGCGCGATGCAGGTCGCGGGTGCTTTCGACGATTTGCCGACGCAAGGATTCGCGTTGCTGCTCGGTCTGGTCCAGCTGTGAGTACGATTGACGCACTTGCGAGGTGATCAGGCCGCCRCTGTAGATAGGGATGCTCAGTTGCAGTCCCACTGTCGTTTGCTCGACGTCGCCACCGTAGGCCTGGGGAAGGTTGTTCGGGTTGCTGAACCCCAGCGCGTCGTTGTCGCCTTTTTCATATTTCGCCACGGCGTCGAGGGTCGGTAAGTGACCGGACTTGCGCTGCTTGAGGGTTTCTTCGGCGGCACTGACGGCGTAGTTGCTGGCCAGCAAATTCAGGTTCTGCCGAGCCGCCGTTTCGACCCAGGCTTTGGCGTCGTTCGGTACCGGCGGCAGGATCGGCAGTTTATGGCTGATGCCCCAGATCGAGTTGTACTGACGGTTGGTCAGGGTGACCAGCGCTTCAAACGCGTCATCCACCTGACGCTGTGCAACGATTCGGTTGGCGCGTGCAGTGTCGTAGCTGGCTTGTGAGTTCAGCACGTCGGTTTTGTCCGACAGGCCAACGTCAAAACGCTCGTTGGACTGGTCGAGTTGGCGTTTGAACGCCGCTTCTTCTGCCTTGGTCGACGCCAGGTTGTCCTGTGTGCGCAACACATTGAAGTAGTTTTCAGCAGTTTGCAGGATCAGGTTTTGCTCGGTGGCCGAGAGTTGCAGGGCGGCCTGTTCATTGACTTCCTTGGCTGCCTGGAACTGGAACCAGCGATCGGCACGAAACAGCGGCTGTGCCAGGGTAGCCTGATACGAGCGTGCATTGCGGTTGGCCGTCGACGAAGGCTGATCGATTGCCGTGCGCACATTGGCAACGTCGGCGCCGCCCGAGAGGTTGGGCAGCAAGCCGGCACGCGCCTGGGGCACGACTTCTTTCTGGGCGCCGTATTGAGCGATGGCCGCCGCAAGGTCGGCGTTGTTGTTCTTCGCTTCCTGGTAGACGCTGACCAGGTCGTTCCTGGTCGATAAGGGCGCTTCTGCTGCCCAGGCCATTCCATAAGACGCACAAGACACGGCAAGGGCCAGTGAAAGTTTGCGCAGCATAGGCGTTCCCTAGAATTAATATTACATAAGTAATTTGAGCGCCAAGTCTGAGGCGCGGCTCGTACCACGTCAATGCATGGCTCGGCGTAGCGAGTGTAGTTGTGCACGAGGGCGGCAACAATCCTGTATGCGCCATTCATCATGGTGTTTGCAGCGGTGTTGGCGTTCTTTGCCGGTTGTGTCTAGACTGGCCGGGTTCTTGTCGGGGTGCCTTGCTATGAGGCTGAGATCGAATAATTTCGGATCCCGTTGAACCTGATCAGGTTAGCGCCTGCGTAGGGAACAAGATTTCTCGTCACCCGGCGAGTCCTCTTGTGCTTCGTCCGGGATGTTGTTCGACAATCGAACACCCCTCGAGCACTGAGCACAGCACAGCTGGTTTTCCCAGCGCACGTGCGTCCATTCGTTTACAGGTTCGCTCCGACAAAAATCCACTGCCTGGATGTGTTCGGAGAGCCCGTGATGACGATAAAACCAAAAAACATAACGAACCTGAGTGATTCGGCCCAAGTCGATCAACAATCGGTTCAGCCGTTTACCCGCTCGCAAAAAATCTATGTCCAGGGCTCTCGTCCGGACATCCTCGTACCGATGCGCGAAATCAGCCTTGATGTGACCCCGACGGACTTCGGCGGCGAGATCAACGCGCCGGTGGTTGTGTACGACACCTCGGGCCCGTACACCGACCCCAACGTCATCATCGACGTGCGCAAAGGCCTGGCCGATGTGCGCTCGCCATGGATCGAGTCCCGTGGCGACACCGAGCGCCTGGCGGGCCTGAGCTCCAACTTCGGTCAGGAACGCCTCGCCGATGCCGAGCTGACCAAGCTGCGTTTTGCTCACGTCAACAACCCGCGCCGCGCCAAGGCTGGCGCCAACGTCAGCCAGATGCACTACGCCCGCAAAGGCATCATCACCGCCGAGATGGAATACGTCGCCATCCGCGAAAACATGAAGCTGGAAGTGGCTCGCGCTGCCGGCCTGCTGGACCAGCAACACGCCGGCCACAGCTTCGGTGCCAGCGTGCCAAAAATCATCACTCCCGAATTCGTGCGTGACGAAATCGCCCGTGGTCGCGCGATCATTCCGGCCAACATCAACCACACCGAACTGGAACCGATGATCATCGGCCGTAACTTCCTGGTGAAGATCAACGGCAACATCGGCAACAGCGCTTTGGGTTCGTCCATCGAAGAAGAAGTGGCGAAACTGACCTGGGGCATTCGCTGGGGTTCGGACACGGTCATGGACCTGTCCACCGGCAAACACATTCACGAAACCCGCGAGTGGATCATCCGCAACTCGCCGGTGCCGATCGGTACAGTGCCGATTTACCAGGCCCTGGAAAAAGTCGGCGGCGCTGCCGAAGACCTGACCTGGGAGCTGTTCCGCGACACCTTGATCGAACAGGCCGAGCAGGGCGTTGACTACTTCACCATCCACGCCGGCGTCCTGTTGCGTTACGTGCCGCTGACCGCCAAGCGTGTGACCGGCATCGTTTCCCGTGGCGGTTCGATCATGGCCAAGTGGTGCCTGGCGCACCACAAGGAAAACTTCCTCTACACCCATTTCGAAGACATCTGCGAAATCATGAAGGCTTACGACGTCAGCTTCTCGCTGGGTGATGGCCTGCGTCCGGGCTCGATTGCCGACGCCAACGACGCCGCGCAATTCGGAGAGCTGGAAACCCTCGGTGAGCTGACCAAAATCGCCTGGAAGCACGACGTGCAGTGCATGATCGAAGGCCCGGGCCACGTGCCGATGCAGTTGATCAAAGAGAACATGGACAAGCAGCTGGAATGCTGCGACGAGGCGCCGTTCTACACCCTCGGCCCGCTGACCACCGACATTGCACCAGGCTATGACCACATCACTTCGGGTATCGGTGCGGCGATGATCGGCTGGTTCGGTTGCGCGATGCTGTGCTACGTCACGCCGAAGGAACACCTGGGCCTGCCGAACAAGGATGACGTGAAGACCGGGATCATCACCTACAAGATCGCCGCGCATGCCGCCGATCTGGCGAAGGGGCATCCGGGCGCACAGATCCGCGACAATGCCTTGAGCAAGGCGCGTTTCGAATTCCGCTGGGAAGACCAGTTCAACCTGGGCCTTGATCCAGACACTGCCCGTTCGTATCACGATGAAACCCTGCCGAAGGATTCGGCCAAGGTCGCGCACTTCTGCTCCATGTGCGGGCCGAAATTCTGCTCGATGAAGATCACTCAGGAAGTCCGCGAATACGCGGCCAACCAGCGGATCGACACCGTTGATGCCGACGTCGCCCAAGGGTTGGCGGATCAGGCTGAGCGGTTCAAGCAGGAAGGCAGTCAGCTGTACAAGAAGGTTTGATCTGACCGGCAGTGCCGGTCTCTCAAGGCTGGCGCTGTTTTTTTGTAGGAGCAAGGCTTGCCCGCGATGGCGTCCTCGAGATCGCCATCGCGGGCAAGCCTTGCTCCTATAGGTTCGATGATCAACACAACAACAAATGTCCCTCTGAGATAACACCCTTGAGCATTCAACCCAGTACCTATTCTCCCGATATCGCCGTGCCGACCGACAAGCGTGTCTTCGGCGGGCGCGATCTGTTTTCCCTGTGGTTCTCCCTCGGCATTGGCCTGATGGTGCTCCAGACCGGTGCGCTGCTGGCGCCAGGCCTGGGTCTGTCCGGTTCGTTACTGGCCATCTTCCTCGGCACGCTGGTCGGCGTTCTGCTGCTGGCTGCGGTCGGCGTGATCGGCAGCGACACGGGCCTGTCGTCCATGGCCGCGCTCAAGCTCAGCCTCGGCAAGCGTGGCGCGAGCCTGCCGGCCGTGCTGAACCTGCTGCAACTGATCGGTTGGGGCTCGTTCGAAATCATCGTCATGCGCGACGCCGCCAGCCTGTTGGGTGCGCGGGCGTTCAGCGAAGGCAGCCTGCTGTCGAATCCACTGCTCTGGACTTTGTTCTTCGGCGCCTTGGCGACCTTGCTGGCGGTCAGCGGGCCACTCACATTCGTACGGCAAATCCTGCGCAAGTGGGGCATCTGGCTGTTGCTGGCGGCGTGCATCTGGCTGACCTGGAACCTGTTTGCCAAAGCCGATCTGGCCGCTTTGTGGGCGCAGGCCGGCGATGGTTCGATGCCGTTCGCCGTGGGCTTCGACATCGCTATCGCGATGCCGCTGTCGTGGCTACCGCTGATTGCCGACTACTCGCGTTTCGGCAAGCGTGCGAAAAACGTGTTCGGTGGCACGGCCATTGGCTTCTTTATTGGTAATTTCTGGCTGATGAGCCTGGGCGTGGCTTACACCCTGGCGTTCGCGCCGAGTGGTGAAGTGAATGCCTTGCTGTTGGCGTTGGCCGGTGCCGGCCTGGGTATTCCGCTGCTGCTTATCCTGTTGGACGAGTCGGAAAACGCCTTCGCCGATATTCACTCGGCGGCCGTTTCCAGCGGGATTCTGTTGCGCTTGAAAGTCGAGCATCTGGCGCTGGCCATCGGCGTGATCTGCACGCTGATCGCCTGCCTGGCGCCGCTGGCCCAGTACCAGAATTTCCTGCTGTTGATCGGTTCGGTGTTTGCGCCGCTGTTCGGCGTGGTGTTGGTGGATCACTTCATCCTGCGCAAACGCAGTGCCCAAGTCGCGTCAGCCGCATTGCGCTGGCCGGCGTTGCTCGCCTGGCTGGGCGGGGTGAGCACCTATCATTTGCTGGCCAATCTGTATCCGGACATCGGTGCAACCCTGCCGTCATTGATTCTGGCAGGGCTACTGCAACTGGTATTGGGCCGAGCCTTCAGTTACGGCCGGGAAACAGCTCGGGCTTGATGATGCCGTTCAGGCGTGGGTAAGGGATCTTCAGTTCGATATGGCCCAGCGCGTAAGGCGCAATGGTGCTGGTTTCGTACTTGAGGATCACCCCGCCGTAGGTCAGCGCCACGTTCTGGGTTTTCTGGAACGGCCAGCTCTTCACGAACTCCGGTTCCTGATCGAGCTTGGTGCTGATCAACCAGCTGTTATGCGCGACTTGTGCCGCCTTCCAGAACGCCTCTTCCTGACCCGGAACCAGCATGTCCGACAGCGTCAGCACTTTGTGCTGCTGGCGTGAATAGTTGATAAAGCTGCGGCCCGGCGTGCCATGCGCGCCGCCGGTATCCAGGTAGCTGGAAAACTCGACGATCACCAAGCCGTCATGCTGCTCACGTACCTTGGCTTGCAAATAGCTGCTGGTGCGCGGGCTGGCCGTGCGCAAAAACTCATCGCGATAGGCTGCCAGCGTCAGTGCCACCGGGGCGTCCGGTGAGGTGCGCGTCAATAGCAGCAAGCGTTTTTCGACGATGCCGTCCAATTGCGGTTCGGCGGGAAAGTGCACGGTATCGATGTTCACCAGCGGGCAATCGGGGGTGGTGCAACCCGGTTTCAGGGTTTCGGCGGCATCGCGGGTCGTTTCCAGCGGCGCCCGGTAGTTGGGCTGAAACAGACTCTGGCAGGCGCCCAGCGTCAGGGCGATTGCGGCCACGGAGGCGATTTTAAAAAGCGACATGGGCGTCCTTTGTAAAACAGGGGAAGGCAAAAAGTTATCCGCTTCGACTATCAACGAAGCAGTCAGTTCGCCACTAAGCTAATTAGAGTTGGTTTCGCCCTCACCGTCTATCCCGCTGACGGGAAAGGGGCTGCATCAAATGTCGCGGGCGCGTTAGGATGGCGCGAAGTCGAGGTTGCAAGTCACAAAAAGGAACCTCGTAACGGATTTGCAGTAAAGAGGATTGTCATGACTGATTTTGCCAACGCCATTCCGACCGCCGTGGATATCGTGCGGCGCGAAAAATGCTACGAAGGCTTTTATAAGCTCGACCGTGTGCATTTGCGCCACGAACTGTTCGCCGGTGGCATGAGTCGCGAAATCGATCGTGAAGTGTTTGTTCGCCACGATGCGGTATGCGTACTGCCGTACGATCCGCAGCGCGACGAAGTGGTGCTGATCGAGCAGTTTCGCGTCGGCGCCATGGGCAAGACCGACAACCCGTGGCTGATCGAACTGGTCGCTGGTCTGATCGATAAGGAAGAAGTGCCGGAAGAAGTTGCTCACCGTGAGGGGCAGGAGGAAGCTGGGCTTGTGTTCGGGGCGCTCTGGCCGATGCTCAACTATTTCCCGTCGCCGGGCGGCAGTAACGAGTTTGTGCACCTGTTCCTGGGGCGCTGCGAAACCACCGGGGTCGGCGGCCTGCATGGGCTGGAGGAAGAAGCTGAAGATATCCGCGTCACGGTCTGGGCGTTCGAAGATGCCCTGCAAGCCGTGCGTGACGGACGAATTGCCAACGCGGCCAGCATCATTGCCTTGCAATGGTTAGCTTTAAACCGCGCTGAAGTGAGGGGGTTATGGTCGTAAACAAGCTGCGCGATCGTTATCGGGTGGACCTTGCGGGGCTGCAAGCTTCCTGCGAGGCCAACTACGCACGCTTGATGCGACTGTTGCCAGACATGCGCGACGAGCCGGCGGCGCGGCGCATTGCCGTGACTCACGGTGAACAGATGCTCGGCGTGCTGGCGCTGGAAGTGGTGCAGGTCTGTCCGTACACCACGACCCTGCAAGTGCGCCAGGAACACAGCCTGCCCTGGCTGCCGGTACCGCAACTGGAAGTGCAGGTCTATCACGACGCCTGCATGGCCGAAGTGGTCAGCGCCGAACATGCCCGGCGATTTCGTGGTGTCTATCCTTACCCGAACGCCTCGATGCATCAGCCGGACGAAAAAGCCCAGTTGAATATGTTTCTGGGCGAATGGCTGAGCCATTGCCTGGCCTGTGGGCACGAGTACGCTGTTGTGCGGTAGTTGTGAACTGCGTCAGGTTCACAAGTTTCCCCTTTTGAGCGTCCCCCAGCATAATTGCGGCACCTATCCACCCCCGTGATTCAGCCCTGGGAGAACGCCTTGCCGAGCGTATCCACATTGACCACCGCCGATCCGGCGTTGCTGGTGCAACTCTCCGACAGCCATTTGTTCGCCGAAGCGGACGGGACATTGCTGGGCATGAACACCCGGGACAGCCTGCAAAAAGTGATCGAATTGGTGCAGCTTCAGCAGTCGCATATCGACTTGATCATTGCCAGTGGCGATCTCTCCCAGGACGGAACGCTGGAGTCTTATCAGCTATTTCGCGACCTGACACGGCAACTCGACGCCCCGGCGCGCTGGATTCCCGGCAATCACGATGAACCGATGATCATGGCCGAGGCCGCAGTGCAGAGCGCATTGCTGGAGCCGGTGGTGGACGTCGCCAATTGGCGGGTCACGCTGCTGGATTCCGCCGTGCCGGGTTCAGTGCCGGGCTATTTGCAGGATGAGCAGTTGCAGTTGCTGGTTCGATCACTGAGTGAGGCGCCGGATCGGCATCATCTGGTCTGCTTCCACCATCATCCGGTGTCGATCGGATGTGCCTGGATGGAGCCGATCGGGCTGCGCAACCCTGAGGCATTGTTTGCGGTGCTCGATCGTTTTCCGCAGGTGCGGGCGGTTTTGTGGGGGCATGTGCATCAAGAGATCGATCAACTGCGTAACGGTGTTCGGCTGATCGCCTCGCCTTCGACCTGCATTCAGTTCGAGCCGGGGAGCGATGATTTCAAGGTCGGGGAACAGGCGCCGGGGTATCGCTGGTTGCGGCTGTTGCCGGATGGGCGGATCGAAACCGGTGTCGAACGGGTCACCGGGTTTGATTTTCAGGTTGATTACGGTTCCAGCGGCTACTGAGTTTTTGAGGGCATATCCGTTTCTGCGGTAACGGCGGCTGGCGGTTTCGCCCTTACGGCGACTCACTTTTTTTTCAAACGCCAAAAAAAAGTAAGCAAAAAAAGGCTCGCCCCGAGCGTCCGGCCCCTCGCTAGGGCTCGGCGTTCCTTCGCTCCGGTATCCATCCGGGGACACTGCCCTCCGGTCGGCTTCGCTTCGACCTACATGCAGCGTGTTCGACTGCGTCGAACGGCGCTGCGCGCCACTCCCCGGATGAACACCTCCACTCAGCCTCCCGAAGGGGCGGGTGGATCAAGATCAAGAGCTGTAGGCGAGCTAACGCTCGGCCTGATGAGTGGTGAGAAGCGGCCGGTGTACTCATTCCTGTAGGAGCATGGCTTGCCAGCGATGGCGGCTTGACAGCCGACCAGTCATTTGCAGATGTACCCATTCTCTGTAGGAGCCGGGCTTGCCAGCGATGGCGGCCTGACAGCCGACCGATATCTTGCTGATGTACACCAATCCCCTGTGGGAGCTTGGCTTGCCAGCGATGGCGGCCTGACAGCCGACCAATTTCTAGCCGATGTACATCATTCCCTGTAGGAGCGAGCCTGTTCGCGAAGGCGGGCTCACTGGCGGCGCTGTTTAATGGTCAGCAAAAATTTCAGAACCTTCCCACGAAGTTTTCAGGTGCCCGTCGGACGTGGCATCTCTAGCCTTTTGCCTGTCGCTGGCATATTCAGCGATCGGGCTTCGCGGCCCGTTTCTCAGGCATATTCGCCCCCGCCTAACGACAGCGCTTTTGGCTGTCTGTCGTTTCGTGTCATGGCGGCTGTGCGCGGGATACCTTCGGGTATGCCGAGTTGCCAGAGGATCGGTCCGCGAACCTGCGTACAGCTGCCACCCAAATGGCTTCGCGGTAATTTGTAAGTGGCTCCACTCTTCCTCTGGAGTACTGCTATGTTCAAACCAACTCCCAATCCCCCCACCCGCAAACCCAGCACGATGTACATGATCGTCCCCGACATGGACACAGAAAGTCTTTTGGCCCATTCCTGTGAATCACTGGCTTCGGCGAGTGTGATGGCCGGYGATTTTGCGGCGCGTCTGCTTGGGCCTGACCGGCATACGGCGATGGCAATTCAGCAGCTGGTCATGCTGGCCGAACTGGCGGTGAATCGGGCGCTGGATAACGTCGACCCGACGTAACTGTTGGACCGAGTCATCGTTCTTCGCGAGCAGGATCCCGCAGGGGATTTGTCTACGACACCAATCCAATGTGGAAGTGGGCTTGCTCGCGAAGGCGTCAGTACAAACACCTCGAATCCCGAGGATATCCCCGATCCCCCCATCTCCCTGTAAACTGCGCCTCTTTACCCGACGCACAGGGAGCTCAAATGTCCGGTTCGATCCTTTATATCCACGGTTTCAACAGCGCGCCGGCCTCAAAAAAGGCTACGCAGTTGATGCAAGTGATGGACCGGCTGGGCTTGAGCGATCAACTGCGTGTCCCGGCCTTGCACCACCACCCACGCGAAGCCATCGGTCAGCTGGAGCAGGCGATTGAAGAGCTGGGGCGGCCACTGCTGGTCGGCAGCTCACTCGGCGGCTACTATGCCACTCACTTGGCCGAGCGCCATGGCCTCAAGGCTTTGCTGATCAACCCTGCCGTCAGTCCGCACCGGATGTTCGACGGGTTCCTGGGAACGCAGAAAAACCTGTATACCGATGAGACTTGGGAAATGACCCACGACCACGTGACGGCCCTGGCCGAGCTGGAAGTGCCGGCGCCCCAAGACCCGCAGCGGTATCAGGTGTGGTTGCAGACCGGCGACGAAACGCTGGACTATCGCCTGGCCCAGCAGTATTACCGAGCCTGTGCCTTGCGCATTCAGGCCGGCGGCGACCATAGTTTCCAGGGCTTTGCCGCACAACTGCCGGCAATGTTGAGTTTTGCCGGTATCGGCGCAGATTTGTATCAGGCGATCGATTTCACAGCACTGTGAACTGTCGCCTCTATTTCACGAACATTTGACGACGAGACCCCATGGCCACTCCCAGCGCTAGCTCTTATAACGCAGACGCCATCGAAGTCCTCTCGGGCCTCGACCCGGTGCGCAAACGCCCCGGCATGTACACCGACACCAGTCGGCCGAACCACCTCGCCCAGGAAGTCATCGACAACAGCGTCGACGAAGCCTTGGCCGGGCATGCGAGCTCGGTGCAAGTCATCCTGCACGCCGATCATTCCCTGGAAGTCAGTGACGACGGCCGTGGCATGCCGGTGGACATTCACCCTGAAGAGGGTGTTTCCGGGGTCGAGCTGATCCTCACCAAGCTGCACGCGGGCGGCAAGTTTTCCAACAAGAACTACCAGTTCTCCGGCGGTCTGCACGGGGTGGGTATTTCGGTGGTCAACGCCTTGTCGACCGAAGTCCGGGTACGCGTGAAGCGTGACGGCAACGAATACCAGATGACGTTCGCCGATGGTTACAAGAAAACCGAGCTGGAAGTGATCGGCACGGTCGGTAAACGCAACACCGGGACCAGCGTGTTCTTCGCACCGGACCCGAAATACTTCGATTCGCCGAAATTCTCCATCAGCCGCCTCAAGCACGTGCTCAAGGCCAAGGCTGTTCTGTGCCCGGGGTTGCTGGTCAGTTTTGAAGACAAAGCCACCGGTGAAAAAGTCGAATGGCATTACGAAGATGGCCTGCGCTCCTACCTGGTAGACGCCGTCAGCGAATTCGAACGCCTGCCGGACGAACCGTTCTGCGGCAGCCTGGCCGGTAATAAAGAAGCGGTCGACTGGGCGCTGTTGTGGCTGCCGGAAGGTGGCGACGCGGTTCAGGAAAGCTACGTCAACCTGATTCCGACGGCCCAGGGCGGCACCCACGTCAACGGTTTGCGTCAGGGCTTGCTCGATGCGATGCGTGAGTTCTGCGAATTCCGCAGCCTGCTGCCGCGCGGCGTGAAGCTGGCGCCGGAAGACGTGTGGGAGCGCATCGCCTTCGTTCTGTCGATGAAAATGCAGGAACCGCAATTTTCCGGCCAGACCAAAGAACGCCTGTCGTCCCGTGAAGCGGCGGCGTTCGTTTCCGGTGTGGTCAAGGACGCCTTCAGCCTGTGGCTCAACGCCAACCCGGAAACCGGCATGCTGCTGGCCGAACTGGCGATCAACAACGCCGGCCGTCGTCTCAAGGCGAGCAAGAAGGTCGAACGCAAGCGCATCACCGCAGGGCCGGCGCTGCCGGGAAAACTGGCCGATTGCGCTGGGCAGGACCCGATGCGTTCCGAGCTGTTCCTGGTGGAAGGTGACTCCGCCGGCGGTTCCGCCAAGCAAGCACGGGACAAAGAGTTTCAGGCGATCCTGCCGTTGCGCGGCAAGATTCTGAACACCTGGGAAGTCGACGGCAGCGAAGTGCTGGCCAGCCAGGAAGTGCACAACATCGCCGTGGCCATTGGCGTCGATCCGGGCGCCGCAGACATTAGCCAGCTGCGTTACGGCAAAATCTGCATTCTCGCCGACGCCGACTCCGACGGTCTGCACATCGCCACGTTGCTGTGTGCCTTGTTCGTCCAGCATTTCCGCCCGCTGGTCGATGCCGGCCATGTCTACGTCGCGATGCCGCCGCTGTACCGTATCGACTTGGGCAAAGAGATTTACTACGCCCTGGACGAAGCCGAGCGCGATGGCATTCTCGATCGTCTGGTCGCCGAGAAGAAACGCGGCAAGCCGCAGGTCACCCGATTCAAAGGCCTGGGTGAAATGAACCCGCCGCAGTTGCGCGAAACCACCATGGACCCGAACACTCGGCGCCTGGTGCAACTGACGCTGGAAGACTTCGAGGCGACCTCGGAAATGATGGACATGCTGCTGGCGAAGAAACGCGCCGGTGACCGCAAGTCCTGGCTCGAATCCAAGGGCAACCTGGCCGAGGTTCTTGGTTGATGCGGCTTGGCTTTGCCCTGGCGTGTGCGTTACTGCTGACCCCGGTTTTGGCTTCTGCCGAACCGGCACCAGAGTTGCGCGTGGTCGCCGAGCATCCGATTGACGGCATGCCCGGCGGCAACCTGTCGGGGCTGGCTCAGTGCGGCAAAGACCTGTGGACAGTTTCCGATCGCGACGACGATCAAATCTACCGTCTCGATACCCGCGACACGGTCTGGCAGGCTGAAACCGTGCGCATCGGTGTGCCGCCGGTGCCGGACAGCGGTTTGCCCTGGGGCTTGCGTTCGCGGGCCTGGGCGGCGTCTTTCGTACGTGGCGGCGACCTGGATTTCGAAGCCATTACCTGTGACGGCGCCGGCAATCGCTACATTGTCAGCGAAAGCCATGCGGCCGTCCTGCAAGTGCCGCTCACGGGGCCGGCGACCTGGCTGAACATTTCGCCGATGCTGGTTCGCGAAGCGCGGGCCAGTGGCATGCTGTTGCAATTCAATGCACTGTTCGAGGGTTTGGCGATCAATCCGGCGGGTGATCAGATGTGGTTCGCTGCCGAGCGCCAAAGCCGCGGATTGTTGACGATCAAGCGCAAACAAACGGTATGGGACTGCGACGGTGGCTGTGTGCTGCTGAGCGAGGCGGGCATGGAAATGCAGCCGCCGCAATTTCCCAATGCCAAACCGGTATCTCGGGATTTTTCCGATATATCGTTGTTCAACGGCAAACTGTTCACCCTTGAGCGCAACGCGTACCAGATTTGCCGCCGCGATCTGCAAACGGTGAAAGTCGAGCGTTGCTGGTCGTATGCGGCAGAACTGCTGCAGGCCAACCGTCGTTATCCACAGAACTATGGGCTGGAAGAAGCGTTGGTCGTGGACGCTGACGGTGTCTGGATCGGTGTCGACAACAACAACGGTGCTCGCGCCGATGGCGAAAGTCGCCCGGTGGTCTGGCGCTTCGCCGCGCCTGAAGGTGGTTGGAGCGCCAAGCCGTGAGCCAGCAAACACCGGGCAAACGCGCCGGCCGGGTCATGTTGGTGCTGGCCTGGTGTGCCGCGCTGTTTCTGGCGACACGGTTTTTCGGGCAATGGGAGGAGCGCCAGCAAAACCCCAATGTGGTGGTCAGCTCGGAACAGGGTGAAGGTTTTATCGAAGTAAAGCTGGTCAGCAATAGCCAAGGGCATTTTGTGGCCAGCGGCGCAATCAACGGCCACCCGGTGGATTTCATGCTCGATACCGGGGCGACGGATGTGTCGATTCCGGCCAGCGTGGCCGAAGGGCTGAAACTGGAACAAGGCTTCGGGGTGACCCTGAGCACGGCCAATGGTCTGAGCGAGGGCTACCGCACCCGCATCGACCGGCTGCAACTGGGCGATATTGTGCTGCGTGATGTTCGCGCGCTGGTCGCGCCAGGACTGGAAGGCAAACAGGTGCTGCTCGGCATGAGTGCACTGAACAAACTTGAATTTACCCAGCGCGGTGGCACCATGTTGCTGCGCCAGACAACGAACCGATGAGGCCCGCATGAGCGACTCCCTTGATCTCAGCCTGGACGGTGTAGAACGCCGGTCACTGGCTGACTTCACCGAAAATGCCTACCTCAATTATTCCATGTACGTGATCATGGACCGTGCCTTGCCGCATATCGGCGACGGCCTGAAACCGGTACAGCGGCGCATCATCTACGCGATGAGCGAGTTGGGGCTGGACGCCGATTCCAAGCACAAGAAATCGGCGCGTACCGTCGGTGACGTGCTCGGCAAGTTTCACCCGCACGGCGACTCGGCCTGCTACGAAGCCATGGTCCTGATGGCCCAGCCGTTCAGCTACCGCTACACGCTGGTCGACGGTCAGGGTAACTGGGGTGCGCCGGATGATCCCAAGTCGTTCGCGGCCATGCGTTACACCGAGGCGCGCCTGTCCCGTTACTCCGAAGTGCTGCTCAGCGAACTGGGCCAGGGCACTGCGGACTGGGGCCCGAACTTCGACGGCACCCTCGACGAGCCGCTGGTGTTGCCAGCACGTTTGCCGAACATCCTGCTCAATGGCACCACCGGCATCGCCGTGGGCATGGCCACTGACGTGCCGCCGCATAATCTGCGCGAAGTCGCGACAGCCTGCGTGCGTTTGCTCGATGAGCCCAAAGCCACGGTCGAACAGCTCTGTGAACACATCCAGGGCCCGGATTATCCGACCGAAGCGGAAATCATCACCCCGCGCGCCGACCTGCTGAAAATGTACGAAACCGGCAAGGGCTCGGTGCGTATGCGCGCCGTGTACCACATCGAAGATGGCGACATCATCGTGACCGCGCTGCCGCATCAGGTCTCCGGTGCCAAGGTGCTGGAACAGATCGCCGCGATGATGCAGGCCAAGCCGTCCAAGGCGCCGCAGATCGCTGACCTGCGCGACGAATCCGACCACGAAAACCCGTGCCGGATCGTGATCATTCCGGGCGCACGCAAAAACTTTGACCACGACGCACTGATGCAGCACCTGTTCGCCAGCACCGAGCTGGAGTCGAGCTACCGGGTCAACATCAACATCATCGGCCTGGACGGCAAGCCGCAGCTGAAAAACCTGCGCGCGCTGCTGGTCGAGTGGCTGGAGTTCCGGGTTCAGACCGTGCGTCGTCGCCTGCAATTCCGCCTCGACAAGGTCGAACGTCGCCTGCACCTGTTGGACGGTTTGTTGATTGCCTACCTCAACCTGGATGAAGTGATTCACATTATCCGGACCGAGGAGCATCCAAAAGCCGCCCTGATCGCGCGTTTCGCCCTGAGCGAAATCCAGGCCGACTACATCCTCGACACCCGTTTGCGTCAGTTGGCACGACTGGAAGAGATGAAGCTGCGTGACGAGCAGGATGAGTTGCTCAAGGAGCAAGCCAAGCTGCAAGCCCTGCTGGGCAGCGAAACCAAGCTGAAAAAGCTGGTGCGCACCGAGCTGATCAAGGACGCCGAAACCTATGGCGACGACCGTCGTTCACCGATCGTCGAGCGGACCGAGGCCAAGGCCCTGACCGAGCACGATCTGCTGCCGAACGAGAAAGTGACCGTCGTGCTGTCGGAAAAAGGCTGGGTTCGCTCGGCCAAGGGGCACGAAATCGACGCCACGGGGCTTTCCTACAAGGCCGGGGACGGGTTCAAGGCGCTGGCGGCCGGTCGCTCCAACCAGTTTGCGGTGTTTATCGACTCCACCGGGCGCAGTTATTCAGTGGCGGCGCACACCCTGCCGTCGGCTCGCGGCCAGGGCGAACCGCTGACCGGTCGTCTGACGCCACCGCCAGGCGCAAGCTTCGAATGCGTGCTGATGCCGGAAGATGATTCGCTGTACGTGATTGCCTCCGACGCCGGTTATGGCTTCGTGGTCAAAGGTGAAGACTTCCAGGCCAAGAACAAGGCCGGCAAGGCACTCTTGAGCCTGCCGAGCAACTCGAAGGTCATTCTTCCGCGCCCGGTGGCCGATCGCGAGAACAACTGGCTGGCTTCGGTGACGACCGAAGGTCGCCTGCTGATCTTCAAGATCAGCGACCTGCCACAATTAGGGAAGGGCAAAGGCAACAAGATCATCGGGATCACCGGTGAGCGTGTGGCCAATCGCGAAGAATATGTGACGGACATCGCCGTTCTGCCGGAGGGTGCCACTTTGGTGCTGCAGGCTGGAAAACGTACCTTGTCACTGAAAGTGGACGACCTCGAACACTACAAAGGTGAGCGTGGGCGTCGTGGTAACAAGTTGCCACGGGGCTTTCAGAGGGTAGATGCGCTGCTCGTCGAAAACCTCAATTAAGCGTCCTAGAGGCCTCGATCTACGATTTAACGCGTAGATCGACGCTTTGGCGCTGGAGTCGGAACGCATATTCACGGATGATATGGCCTTTCAAGCGCCGGCGTGGTCGAGCGTTCTTCATATTTATTGAGTATTTTCACTGTGGTTAGCCTTGTGGCAATCACCTGGATGGGACGATGACTGCTCTGCGCCTTCCTTTTATTTTGATGCTCGCCGGCGTTCTTGGCCTGGCGGGTTGCAGCGTTCACCAGCCGGTGTCGCTGTATCAACTGGACAGCGGAAGCCCGGTTGCACCTGCGCAAAGCGCGGGTATGGCGGTATTGTTGGGCCCGGTAACGGTCGCCGATTACCTGCAACGTGAAACCTTGTTGCAGCGTCAGCCCGATGGCAGTCTGCAAGCGTCGACGGATGGTCGTTGGGCGGGTAGCTTGTCCTCTGACATTGATCAGCTGTTGCTGCGTCAGGTCGCCGGTCATCTGGACAGTCAGCGTGTTGTGCTGGCGCCCGCCACAACCGGTTTCACGCCAGATGTCCAGGTACTGCTGACGATTACTCGCCTGGATTCGGGCGCGTCGCAACCGGCCATCCTGGATGCGCAATGGCGTTTGATCGACCGTCGTGGTCAGGTTCGCGATAACCGCATCATTCACCTGCAAGAGCAGCACGCGGGTGGTACGGCAGCGCAGGTACAGGCCCAAGGCGTGTTGTTGCAGCGCCTGGCCGAGCAATTGTCGGTGGCGCTCAAACCATTGGCCAATCAGCCGCCAATCGCTGAAGCACCAAAAAAACCGGCTGCCAAGCCTGTGGCTCCAGCGGCCGAGCAAGAGAAACAGCCGAAAATCCCGATGGCATCGCCAATCCGGACCGATATGGAAGTGTTCAGGTTCTAAGCCTGGATTGATCCAAAGCAAAGCCCGCCCTGTGCGGGCTTTGTTGTTTCTGAATGAGCGTGTAGCAGCTGTCGAGCCTGCGAGGCTGCGTTCGAGGACGAAGTCCTCGCAAATCCTGTGAGTACAGTCTGACTGAATAAGCCCATTGCCCTTACGCCTGTTGGGCCCAAGCCCAAGCCCAAGCCCAAGCCCAAGCCCAAGCCCGAGCGCGGGTCGAGGCGAACGCAACCTCGCAGGCTCGGCAGCTGCTACATGGCACCCACAAAAAACCCGCAGATGATCACTCATCTGCGGGCTTCATTGTTACAGGCTAAGGCTTACGCCCGGCGCTCATGCATCCGCGCCAGTTGTCGCTCCAGCATCGATGGATAAGGTTCCATCAGTCGCTCCACGCAGCAAGCACCCTCGGGGCTGGCAATCGGACGAATCCGCGCGCGTTGACGAATCAGCACGTCGTCACTGATCTTGCGCTCCACCAGCAGCAGGTTGCGGCTGTGTTGCGACAGGGCCAGGGCATCCTGGGCGGATTCGGTCAGCAGCAGGTCGATCTGACTCATTCCGAACAATTCCTCGCCCAGCGTCAGCCCGAGCTGCAATTGCAGGGTAATGCCGCTGTCCGCGACCTCGATTTGCAACTGATGGCCCAGCGCCCGCAGCAGCTCGCCGCAGCAGATCGCGTTGGTCAGGTAGTCATCGCCGCTGTCTTYGGTGTGGAACAGCATCAGCGTGCTGCCATCGTTCAGGGTGTGCAGTTCGCTCTGATAGAGCGAAGCGGCCTGGTCGAGACAGTCGCGATAGCGTTTGAGCAGCTCTTCCAGACGAGTGCGTGGCAGGCGACGCAGTTGATCCTGAGCGCCCAGTTGCACGGCCAGGACGGCGCTGTGTTGCGGCACATTGGAAATTACCGGTTTTGCTGCCGGCTTCGGCGCGCTGGCGACCGACTCATCACGCAGGTCTGCGAACGCGTCATCGTCATCGTCATCGTCGTCTTCAACGGTGCTGACAATGTGTCGTGGCGCCGGTTTGAGGCTGGCTACCGGTTTGGTTTCATCGAAACTCGGATCACGCAGGTTGCGTACTTCGAAGGTCGGCTCGTTGTCGTCCGCGTCTTCGTAATCGCTGTCGTCTTCAGGCTCGGGCTGCGGTTCCGGCTCGGCGGGCTCCGGAGCGAAATTGGCGTGCAGCTGACGGGCCAGATCGCCGATCTCATCCTGACGCTCGGTGGCCGGGGTGTATTCGTCGATGTTGCGCAGCCACACGCGCAATTGCAGCAGTGGTGTGGAAATGTGCCGACCCAAACGCAGGCTAAGGGCCAGGGACAATGCCAGCAGGATCGCACTCAAAATGCCCATGCTTTGCAGGCTGATGGTCATCGGCTGCTGGAACTGATCCATGTCCAGGCTGATGCGCAGTTGCCCGGCGGTCACGTCCTGGAAGGTGATCTTGCTCTGGTACATGCCCTCGGCTTCGCCCAGCAGGCTGTGCTTGGGACGCTGACCGGCTTCGGCGAGGATGCGGTTATCCACGCTATAAATGGCCGCGTGGGCCACCAGCTTGTTTTTGGTCAGGTTGTTGAGCAGCACGTTGAGGCTGAGGATGTCGTTGGACACCAACAGCTCCGTGGCGGACGTGGCCGTCTGCGTGGTCAGGCTTTCGCCCAGCGCATCGGCCTGCTCATGCATGGCCTGCTTGAACTGCAAACCCATCACACAGGCGTAGATCACCAGGGCCAAGGCGACCAGGATCACGTTATGGCTGGCGATGCGCAATGCAATCGGTACACGGCGGTGGCGCAGTGCACGGAAGATCAGCAGAAAGAAGTTATCGGTTTTTACTGGCGTGGGCCGGTTCACTTGCGCTCGGCTCTTTTGTCCGTGAAGTTGACGCGCAGTATAGCGACAGGCCCTAGGCCGTCAAAGCGCTCACGGTGCCCGATGGTCACTGAAAGTGGGTAGAATGCGGTTTTTTTCCACTTGCGGGGGTGCGCCTTGCGCGAAATCGTCCTGATAAACATCACGGGAGTCGACCGTCCGGGTCTGACTGCGGCCATTACCGGCGTTCTGGCCCAGGGTGGTGTGAACATTCTCGACATCGGTCAGGCGGTGATCCACGACACTCTGTCGTTCGGCATCCTGGTTGAAATTCCCGGTACCGAGCAAGGCAAGTCGGTGCTCAAGGACATCCTGTTCAAGGGGTACGAGCTCGATCAACAGGTTCGTTTCACGCCGGTGTCCGAAGAGGATTACCAGCAGTGGGTCGGCAATCAGGGCAAGAAACGCCACATCGTGACGCTATTGACCCGCAAAGTGACCGCCGAACAGTTGCAGGCCGTGAGTTCGATCACGGCCAAATATGGCCTGAACATCGATCACATTGATCGCCTGTCCGGGCGCATGCCGCTGGACACTCCGGCCGACAAGGGCAAGGGCTGCATCGAGTTTTCGGTGCGCGGCGAAGCGGCTGATCCACAGGCACTGCGTGCCGAGTTCCTGAGCGTTGCTCAGGAGCTGAACGTCGATATCGCCTTCCAGGAGGATTCGCTGTTCCGGCGCAACCGTCGCTTGGCGGTGTTCGACATGGACTCGACCCTGATCGAAGCCGAAGTGATCGACGAGCTGGCCAAGGCCGCTGGCGTGGGTGAACAGGTTTCAGCCATCACTGAGCGGGCCATGGCCGGCGAACTGGATTTTCGCGCCAGCTTCAAGGAGCGTCTGGCATTGCTGCAAGGCCTGGACGTCAGCGTGCTGGATTCGATCGGCGCCTCGCTGCGTCTGACCGAAGGCGCCGAAACCCTGTTTGCCGAACTCAAGCGCCTGGGCTACAAAACGGCAATCCTGTCGGGCGGCTTCACCTACTTCGCCAAGCAATTGCAGGCCAAGCTGGGGATCGATTACGTGTTTGCCAACGAACTGGAAGTGGTTGACGGCAAGGTCACCGGTGTCGCGGTCGAGCCGATTGTCGATGCACAGCGCAAGGCCGACTTGCTGCGTGAGCTGGCGCACAAGGAAGGTTTGCGTCTGGAGCAGACCATTGCGGTCGGCGATGGCGCCAACGATCTGCCGATGCTGGCGATTGCCGGGTTGGGCGTAGCGTTCCGTGCCAAGCCACTGGTGAAACAGTCGGCGAAGCAGGCGATTTCCACCCTGGGGCTGGATGGCGTGCTGTACCTGTTGGGTTTTCGCGATCGCGACGGTCAGCTCTAGGCAGCGCAAATAAATGTGGGAGCGGCGGTGCGGCGATCCGACTTGCCCGCGAAGAGGCCGGAACATCCAACATCTATGTTGTCTGTGCCGACGCTTTCGCGGGCAAGTCGGATCGCCGCACCGCCGCTCCCACAGGGATGCAGTTTGGCCTTTAGGCCTTTGGCTGGCCCATGCCCTGGCCCATCTGCACCGAGACGCCAGCGGTCATTTCTTCCGACCATTGCACTTGATCCGGCCCGAACAGCACAACAGCGGTCGAACCCAGTTTGAAGCGACCCAGCTCCGCACCTTTTTCCAGGTGGATCGGTGCGCGGGCGGCTTCGTCGTAGCGGAAGGTTTTCAGCTCGCGTTTCGGCGGCGTGACCAATCCTGCCCAGACGGTTTCAATCGACGCGACAATCATCGCGCCCACCAGTACCACGGCCATCGGCCCGCGCTCGGTGTCGAAAATGCACGCGACGCGCTCGTTGCGGGCGAACAGTTCCGGGACGTTTTCAGCAGTGGTCTGATTCACTGAGAACAGGCGGCCCGGGATGTAGACCATCTCGCGCAAGGTGCCGGCCAGCGGCATGTGCACGCGGTGGTAGTCCTTCGGCGACAGGTAAATGGTCGCGAAATCACCGCCCATGAACGGCGCGGCATTCGCCGCATCGCCACCCAGCAGTTCCAGCACGCTGAAGCTGTGACCCTTGGCCTGGAACACGCGGCCGTGTTCGATCGGGCCAAGTTGGCTGACCGCACCGTCGGCCGGGCTGAGGATCGCGCCCGGTGTTTCGTCCAGTGGACGCGCCCCGTCTTTCAAGGCACGGGTGAAGAACGCATTGAAGTGTTCGTAGGCGGTCAGGTCTTCGACCAGCGCCTGGGACATGTCCACCTGGTAACGCTTGGCGAACCAGGCGGTAAAGGCGTTTTTGAACCAGCGCACGCGGCATTCGGCAATGCAGCCGGCCAGTCGCGAGAGCAAGTGATGGGGCAGCAGGTATTGGCTGAGGATAAACAGACGCTTATTCATTAACTGTCCTTAAAACCTTAAATCTCTACGGGGGTGTCGGGATGGTTGCCCCATTCGCCCCAGGAACCGGCGTAGCCTTTGACCCGCGGATAACCGAGGGATTTGGCCACCAGATAGGTGAAGCCAGAACGGTGGTGAGTCTGGCAGTGGGTAATCACTTCTTTGTCTTTGGTGATGCCGAGCTGTTCGAGGATCTGCGGCATGTCCGTGCGAATGCGCAAGTTGCGCGACTTATCCATGCCCGCAGTCCATTCGAAATTGACCGCGCCGGGAATATGCCCGCCCTTGGCCGCCAGCACTTTCTCGCCGGAGTACTCCAGCGGTCCGCGCGCATCCCAGATCGCCAGGTCGGCGGCGCCGAGACGGCTTTGCAGGTATTCGCGGGTGGCCGTAGGTTCGTCGTGCAGGGTCAATGCCACCGGGCCGCCAACCGAAGGCGGGATTTGGATCGACATCGGCAAACCTTCAGCCAGCCAGGCCGGCAGTCCGCCGTCCAGATAGTGGTAGTTGCGGTGGCCAATGACATCCAGCAGCCAGATAAAACGCCCGGCCCAGCCGCCGCCTTCGTCGTCATAAACGACGTAGACCGCATTGGGGTTGTGTCCCAACTCACCAAACAACGCTTCGAGTGCCGCTTGCGCAGGCATCAGCCCCGGCGCAGGCGCCTGGCCGAGTTGCGTGCGCTTGGGGTCGACAAAGCGCGCGCCGGGAAGGTGCCCTTCGCCATAGCGAGCGCTGCTGGTCAGGTCCACCAGAATCAGGTCGCGGGCCTCGAGGCGAGGGAGCAAGTCGCTCGGCTCGATCACCAGCGGCAAGCCAGAGAAGTCAGACATGTGAGGTCTCCAGAGCACAAAAGTGTGGATTGTAGCGCAGCGTCATTGGCCGCGGTGGCTAAAGGTGTTCAAGGCTTTCTCGATGCATTGCGCGGTTTTGCCGAAGGCTTGCACGGTGATTTCCGAGAACGGCCCGCCGCCCTGATCCGCCACCACCACCATGATCACCCGCCCATTGTTGACCAGCGAGCGCAGCAACAGGTGTTCGCCACGGAATTGCGCACGCAGGCTGGCCGGCAACAAGGCCGAAAACTGGGCGTTATTGGCGGGTGTCAGGCGCACCTGAGCCTGTTGCGAGAGCAGCCGTTGCAGCACCGAGCTTTGGCTGACCATCAGGTTCAGGCCGGCCGTTTCTGTTGGCAACCCGGCGATCTGATGCGCCCGCAGATTGGCGTGCGTGCGGTCGGCCATCAAAATCATCACTCGGCGCATCCCGCACGCGACGAGGGCGTCCCGAGCAGAGGTGGTCAAGTGCATGGCGTTGGTGAAGGGGCTGGGTTCTACCAGCAACTCGGCACATTGGCTGCGCCACTTCGCCAGGTCTTCGGTGGTCGGTGCCGCTGCCGGAAGCAACCTGGCGTGGACACGATTCGTGCCTGTTGGCCAGAGCAGCGAGGCGGCGGGGTGCCACAGGTCCGGCATGGCATGCAGTCGGGCGCTGTTGGCGGCTTGTTGGTGCAATTGCTGCTGCACCTCGGCCATCGGCATTTGCAGATAAAGGCTGGTCAGGTACTGCCAGCGCTCGCTGTGAGGGCTGTCCCACGCCTGTTGCGCCGACAGTGCCAGGCCGTTGGCCAGCAGCACGGTATTGGCCGGCTGATTGAGCCAGCGGCGCAGCGTCGGATCGTCATCCAGGCGGTTTTGCTGGCGCAACGGATGATCGCTGTCGCGGGCAATGCGCAAGACCTGGACCAGTTCGCGCTGCTCGGTCAGCAGCAGGCGATAACCTTGTTCCACCCAGATCGGCAGGCGCCAGATGCTCACCAGTGCCTGGCAAATCTCCAGCAAACGCACGCCGAACAACTGCTTCTCGACTTTTCGCGCCGATTCACCTTGATGGATGACCCGCAGTTCCCACTCTTCAAGCAACTGCGGATGGGTCAGTGCCATCGGCCACAGCGGCGAGAGAAACAGCAGACTGCCCCAGTGAATGTCCTGCCACAGCCGCGCCAGTCGACCGGCAAAAAAACCATTGGCCTGCTGCGTCGCGTGCTGGCTGATCAATTGCAGTTGGCGCAAGGCAACCGGAATCTGCGATTGCGGCTCCGCGGGCAGGCGGGCGAGCAGTTCTTCGGTGCGTTTCAAGCCGAGGCGATTGATCGCCACTTCAAGGTTTTCCGCAGGCTCGGTCATGCTGCCGTGGGTGTGCCGATTGGCTTCACGAATGATGCTCAAGGCCAGGGCCGGGCTGTCTTGCATCAATTCCGCAATGTCGCGAAGCGAGCTGCGGCTGTCAGTTATGGCCCTGCACACACGGTCGTGACTGTCCTGCGGAACCGGCAGTCGCACGCCATCGAGCAGCTTGACCCAGCCTTCAAGCGTGGTCGGTTTTTGCGTTGGAATGTTCGTTTGGTTAGCCATGGTTGGACGCAATCTTCGTCTGCATTACCTATGCCCGGAGTAGGCTAAATTAGCTTTTCGCTTGAACGGGCTATAGTCTGGCGCAGTTTTGCCGATAAGGAGAAGAAGAGATTTTTCGACCTCCGAATATGACCTTGAACCCGACTCAGTAAGTGCTCTCCTACCTATGGCTAAAATTCTCGGCATCATTGTCGTATTCGCGAGCGTGCTCGGCGGATACGTGCTCTCCCACGGCAAGATTGCCGCCCTTATTCAGCCTTTCGAGGTAATGATTATCGGTGGTGCGGCACTTGGCGCATTCCTGCAGGCCAACCCGGGCCATATGGTCAAGCACGTCCTCAAGAAAGCTTTCGGGATGTTCAGCTCGCGTTTCAACCACACCTTCTACCTTGAAGTGCTGGGGCTGATTTACGAGATCCTCAACAAAAGCCGCCGCGAAGGCATGATGGCCATCGAAGGCGACATCGAAGATGCCGCGGCGAGCCCGATCTTYGCCAAGTACCCGGCGGTGCTCAAAGATGACCGCATGACGGCGTACATCTGCGACTACCTGCGCATCATGTCGTCCGGCAACATGGCGCCCCATGAGCTGGAAGGCCTGTTCGACATGGAACTGACCAGCCTCAAGGAAGACCTGGATCACCCTTCCCACGCGGTAAACGGCATTGCCGACGCCATGCCGGGTTTCGGTATCGTGGCGGCGGTACTGGGTATCGTGGTGACAATGGCCTCCCTGGGCGAAAGCGATCAGAAAATGATCGGTGTGCACGTCGGTGCGGCACTCGTCGGTACCTTCTTCGGTATTCTCGCCGCGTACGGTTTCTTTGGCCCGTTGGCCCACGCCCTGGCCCACGATGCCAAGGAAGAGCTGAACGTCTACGAGGCCATCAAGGCGTCGCTGGTGGCTTCGGCATCCGGCATGCCGCCATCGCTGGCCGTGGAATTCGGTCGCAAGGTTCTGTATCCGGCGCACCGTCCTAGCTTCGCTGAGCTGGAACAAGCGGTTCGCGGTCGCTAAGTCATGGAAAATAACCAGCCGATCATCATCAAGCGCGTCAAGAAATACGCGAGCGGGCATCACGGGGGCTCCTGGAAAATCGCTTTCGCGGACTTCGCGACGGCGATGATGGCGTTCTTCCTGGTGCTGTGGCTGCTCTCCACCGCAACACCAGAACAGAAGATTGCCATCGCCGGTTACTTCAAGGACCCGGTCGGCTTCACCGAAAGTGGCACCCCGTTCATCATTGATCTGGGTGGTTCGCCCACCCTGGCGCCGGAGAAGACCCTCAACCCTGAGGTGAAGTCCCAGCCTCAGCCAGACAGAGTCACCGTCGACACCGAGCAGATCGAAGGGATGGCCGAGCTGGTTGAAAAGGAGCGCCTGGAACTGTTGCTGCAAGAATTGCAGAACAAGGTCGATGAAAATCCGCAGCTGCAGAAATTCAAGGACCAGATCCTGTTCGAGATCACACCGGACGGTTTGCGCATCCAGATCATGGACGCCGAAAACCGGCCGATGTTTGATTCCGGCAGTGCGCGCCTGAAGCCGTATTTCGAAGACATCCTGCTGGCCATGGCCGACACCATCAAAGCGGTGCCGAACAAGATCAGCATCAGCGGCCACACCGATGCCAAACCGTACTCGGGCACCGGTGATTTCGGTAACTGGGAACTCTCGGCCAACCGTGCCAACGCCGCTCGCCGTGCGCTGGTGGCCGGCAGCTATCCCGATCAGCAAGTGGCGCGGGTAGTCGGTTATGCCTCGTCGGCGCTGTTCGATCGCGAAAACCCGTTCAATCCGGTCAACCGCCGGATCGACATCGTGGTGCTGACCAAGAAAGCCCAAAAGGCCATTGAAGGTTCGCAAGGTGTAGAACCTGCGCCAGAGCAGGCGCCAGCCCAAGGGCAGGGCGGCCCGGGCGAAGTGCCGGCCAAACCGGTCGATCCAATCGCATTGCCGGCGGATAAAGAACCGCTGCCGGCCCATGAGCTTCGCGAACGTTTGAATCTCTTCGAAAACCCGCCACCGAAACCGGCGGAACCGCCGAAGCAGTGACCCACAAAAAAGCCGACAGCGATGTCGGCTTTTTTGTGCCAGTCAGAAACCCCGTCGAATGCGGTTCTTGAGCTGGTCATGGAACAGTTCGGCATCACGCCGGTGAGTGCCGCGAACGGATTCGCTGAACGACTCCAGCCCCATCGAGCGCTTGGAGAGCAACTCCTCGCGATAGGCATCGATAAAGAAGTTGATGTCGTTCTCGCCGCTCAATTTCGGCCATTTATCGAGGTACTGCGGCAGTGCGCTGGGGCCGATCTTGTACGAGCAGATTCTTCGATTGCTGATGGTGGCCTCGCCGATTTCGAACGGCACCCACCACGACTGTGCAGTCTGCTCCGAGACCACGGCCATCAGGTGCGTACATTCGGTGATATTGCGTGTGATCACAGTGGTGATGTCTTCAGTGGTCTGCGACTCCGGGTCCAGCACGTCGAGGTAGGTCTTGATGTTCGCTTGCGTCAGGCGCGTGTTAATGGCCATCGCATAGGCGCGGTCGGTGTGGCGGTAGCTGATAAACACGGGCATCAGAAATGTCCTTTGAGCGCGAGTTCGCGGTAATAGGCACCGAGCGCGGTGAGGCGGCATCCGGTGGCGTTGATGGCCGCGTAGTACATGTGTTCGGCATCCACCGGTTCGATCAGGCTATGGCGATTGCACTTTTGCAGCTGCTTGAAGATGTGACCGTGGTCCGGGTCATACGTGGCTTCGGTGGGCTCGTAGCTGGGGTCGAGGGCGTACACAGACTGGGCCTCGGGAAACCATTCGGGTAACTGGCTCAGTATTTCTTCCAGGATCAGCGGCGGGACGTCGCGCAGGGCGATGAATTGCGACACGTTGGTTTTAAACACCGGACGTTGATCCCAGGCGCCCAGCGCGTTGTCTACGAACGAATACAGGCTGCCGGGCGTAATCTGGCCCAATACGTTGGCGGCACCGCCGTGAAGCGCTTGCAGCAGCAGCCCGGTGAACACGCCGTGGCCGGATTCTTCCAGGGCTGATTGGGCTTTCTTGCAGGCGGTCAATATCGTCATGCCTTCGCCGATCATGCTGGCGCCCCCGCGCAGACTGCGCATTTCGCCCGCGGCACCCGCTTCACAGCAATCGAGAATGATGACTTTGTTTTTGATCTTGTCGGCGGCGTTCGCCCACTGAAGGATGTCGCTGATGCGAATCCCATCGTTGCTGCAGCGATAATCCTGGGGAATCAGCATGCCTTCATCGATACCGCTTTCGAAGTGGCCATGTCCGGCGAAGTACAGCAGTGCCACATTGCAGTCGCCGGAAAACAATTGCTTGATGTTCTCTTCCAGCATCTGGCGACTCAGGTACTCCTCGGCAGATGTCAGCACCAGGTTTTTGAAGTTGGGTTTGCCCGTCGCATGCCGCTCCAATATCGAGGCCATGGCGATGGCGTCATTGTTACAGCCGGTGAGCGGCGCGACATGCGTGTAATGATTGATGCCGATAAACAGTCCCTTGCGCATGATCACCCCGCCGTATGCAGGCGAATCGCACTGACGATGCTGTTGGTGTTCCACGCACATTCGGCATGTGCCGCGTCCCGCACCACCGTGGAGATCCGCTCGGCGCCAAATGGTTTGATCGCGATAATCACCTTGCCCATGCGCTTGGCGATCTCGATTTCCTTGTTGATCCACTTGCTATAGGTGGAGTACATGCCGGCCATGATCAGCACCGCCGAGCAGGGGCGGATCTTGTTCTCGATGGCTTCTTCAAGTTGTTTGTCGGTTTGTGCGCCGACAATCGGGTTGTGCGGAGGAACTGAGAAATTTTTGAATTGGAACGATGGTTGCGCAGTGAGCAGTCGCACCAGATTGTCGTGCGCGTCAGAGTAGTTCCACGAATGGCTGATGAACAAATGGTAGGTTTGCATGGTTGTCCCTCGGTATCGCGACAGTGCGAAGAGGAACCGAATTTAGGCGTCTGAATTGCCCCCGCAAGACCTGCGCGGATAAAGAGAAACATCCTGCAAGCAGGTAGGCGCCAGGCTGACCGAAAGGTCTGACGTTTAAAACGCGGGGAGTTTTGCAGGGCGGGGATTTGTAATCGGCAGCCTCTCAGGCGTGAGGCTGCCGATACGTCTGTTTAGTAACTGGTTTCAGGCAAACTGGCGATGATCGAGCGGTAGCTGTTCATCCGTTGCTGCTGCACGCGGCCTTCTTCGAGGGCCTTGAGCAGCGCGCAACCCGGTTCGCGGTCGTGCTTGCAGTCGCGGAAGCGGCAGGTGCCGATCAGGTCGTTGAACTCGATGAAACCGGCTTCGACATCGGCACGGCTGACGTGGCCCAGGCCGAATTCACGAATACCCGGGGAGTCGATCAACTCACCGCCACCGGGGAAGTGGAACAACCGCGCGGTGGTCGTGGTGTGGGTGCCTTGGCCGGACAACTCGGACAGCGGGCCGACACGGGCTTCGACTTCCGGCAGCAGGCTGTTGACCAGCGACGACTTGCCGACACCGGACTGGCCGACGAACACGCTGATGCGTCCGTCCAGTTGTTCCTGCAGTTGCTCCATGCCATTGCCGTGGTGCGCCGATACTTCCAGCACCGGGTAACCGAGCGTGCGGTAGACCGCCAGCAAGGCATTCAGCGCCGGGGCGTTCTGCTCGTCGATCAGGTCGAATTTGTTCAGCAGCAGCAACGGCCGGATACCGGCGTGCTCGGCGGCGACCAGGTACCGGTCGATCAGGTTGGCGTGAGGCTCGGGCAGCGGGGCGAAGACGATGACGATCATGTCGACGTTGGCGGCCACAGGCTTGAGCTGACCACGGCTGTCCGGGCGGCAGAGTTCGGTTTTACGCGGCAGTTGCGCCACGATCACGCCGATCCCTTGGTTGCCGGCGCGCCAGACCACTTGATCGCCGGTTACCAGTGCCGGGAGGTTGGCACGCAAGTGACAGCGGAACACCTGGCCAGCCAGTTCGCCATCCAGCGCCTCGACTTCGACCTGCACACCGAAGTGCGCGATCACAAGGCCGGTCTGTTCCGGACCCAGGTCGCCACCCTCAAGTGCCTCGACAGCCGAGGACTCGCGTTTGGCGGCGCGGGCAGCGCGTTCGCCCTGAATCTTTTCGATGCGCCAGTTTTGACGACGATTGAGTTGGCGTTTGGCCATGGGTGTTCCGTATCAAAGAATGCAGCGATTAGGTAAAACGGCCGCGAGTTTAGCACGCCCCGCCGGTTGCCTAGGCTAAACTGCGCAGCATTGCCTAGGAGCCGACACATGCAAAACTCGCAAAATCTGATCTGGATCGACCTGGAAATGACCGGTCTGAACCCTGATACCGACGTCATCATCGAAATGGCCACCATCGTCACCGACAGTGACCTGAACACCTTGGCCGAAGGTCCGGTGATCGCCATTCACCACAGCGACGAAATCCTCGCCGGCATGGACGAGTGGAACACCCGCCAACACGGCGGCTCGGGCTTGACCCAGCGCGTTCGTGACAGCCGGATCAGCATGGCTGAAGCCGAAGCCCAGACCATCGCCTTCCTGGAACAGTGGGTGCCGAAAGGCAAGTCGCCGATTTGCGGCAACAGCATCTGCCAGGACCGCCGCTTCCTTTATACGCACATGAAATCCCTGGAAAGCTACTTCCACTACCGCAACCTCGACGTATCGACCCTCAAAGAGCTGGCCGCACGCTGGGCGCCGGACGTGCGCGACAGCTTCAAAAAAGGTAGCACTCATTTGGCGCTGGACGACATCCGCGAATCGATTGCCGAGTTGCAGCACTACCGCAAGAACTTCATCAAGTTCTGATTGAGTCTCGGGTGACGCCATCGCGGGCAAGCCTTGCTCCTACAAGTGCGTTGTCCGCGCTGATTTTGTAGGAGCAAGGCTTGCCCGCGATGCAGGCGACGCGGTCCTGCGCGATGATCGCCCTCTTTTGGTGCCTCGGTGAAGTGAGTAGACTGCGCGCCTTTCTGCAAGGACCGCCGCCATGTTGCTGATGCTTTACCTGATCGCCATCACCGCCGAAGCCATGACGGGCGCGCTGTCTGCCGGCCGTCGCGGTATGGACTGGTTTGGTGTGGTGTTGATCGCTTGCATCACGGCGCTGGGCGGTGGTTCGGTGCGTGACGTATTGCTCGGGCACTACCCGCTGACTTGGGTCAAGCACCCGGAATACTTGGTGCTGACCTCGGTCGCGGCCATGGTCACGGTGTTCACCGCGCGCTGGATGCGCCACCTGCGTTCCCTGTTCCTGGTGCTCGACGCCGTGGGCCTGGTGGCGTTCACCCTGATCGGCTGCATGACCGCGCTGGAAATGGGCCACGGCATGCTGGTGGCTTCGGTCAGCGGCGTGATTACCGGGGTGTTCGGCGGCATCCTGCGCGACATCTTCTGCAACGACATCCCGCTGATCTTTCGCCGCGAGCTCTACGCCAGCGTCTCGTTCGCGGCAGCGTGGTGCTACATGCTCTGCATCTACCTGCAATTACCCGGTGAGCAGGCGATTTTGATCACGCTGTTTGGTGGCTTCCTGCTGCGATTGCTGGCGATTCGTTTTCATTGGGAAATGCCGAAGTTCGTCTACAACGACGAGGCTTAAGGCCTACACGGTCCCTGTAGCCGCTGCCGAAGGCTGCGTCCGAGGCCGCAGGACTCGCTTTCCGGGAAGGCGACTGCTACGCAGCCGGACGCAGCCTTCGGCAGCTGCTACAGGAGTCCGTGTTGCTTGAGCGCCCACTCGACATGTTCGCGCACTAACTCCGATGGGTAATCCCTGCGCGCCTTCAGTGCCTCCAGCACCGGAATGCTCGACGGCGCATTGCCCAACCCCACCGCCAGGTTACGCAGCCAGCGCTCGTAACCGGCCCGGCGTAAAGGCGAGCCTTCGGTGCTGCTGAGGAATTTGTCTTCGTCCCACATGAACAGTTCGGCCAGTTCGGCGTTGTCCAGGTTGTGCCGTGGCTTGAAGTCGCTTTCGCCGGAGGGGCGGGCGAAGCGGTTCCACGGGCAGACGATCTGGCAGTCATCGCAACCGAACACGCGGTTGCCGATCAAGGGGCGTAAATCTTCCGGGATCGCGCTTTTCAGTTCGATGGTCAGGTAGGAAATGCAGCGCCGGGCGTCCAGCACGTAGGGGCCGACGAACGCATTGGTCGGACAGATGTCGAGACACGCAGTGCAGCGGCCGCAATGTTCGGTGGCATGGGGCGGATCGACCGGCAGTGGCAGATCGACAAAGAGTTCGCTGAGGAAGAAGTAACTGCCGGCCTTTCGATTCAAGACCAGGGTGTTTTTGCCGATCCAGCCAAGACCGGCCTGTTCGGCGATGGCTTTTTCCAGCACCGGGGCGCTGTCGACGAAGGCGCGGAAACCAAACGGGCCGATCTGGGCCTGAATTTTATCGGCCAGTTGTTGCACGCGTTTACGGATCAACTTGTGGTAATCGCGGCCCAAGGCATAACGCGACACATAGGCTTTTTCCGGTTTTCCCAGCAATTGCGCCATCTGGGTGTCACCCGGCAGGTAGTCCATGCGCAGGGAAACCACGCGCAAGGTGCCAGGGACGAGCTCTTCCGGGTGCGAGCGTTTGCTGCCATGGGCGCCCATGTAGTCCATTTCGCCGTGGTAGCCGGCGGCGAGCCAGCGCTCCAGGTGCTGCTCATGCTCGGCCAGGTCGAGGCCGCTGATGCCGACTTGCTGGAAGCCCAGCTCGCGGCCCCAGTCCTTGATGGATTGGGCGAGGGCGGGCAGGTCTGTAGTAATTGCGGGCATGAGGCGAGAGAAACCGGAGCTGAGGTGCGTATAATTCTGCCAGACATCGGAGCCTGAAGACGCATGCCGCACACTAAAGATGATTTACCCGACGCGCTGTACAGCGCCGCGCAGGTCCGAGGGCTCGATGCGAGCCTGATCGCGGCCGGCACACCGGGCTTCGAATTGATGCAGCGCGCCGCACGGGCGACCTGGCGTGCGCTGGTCCGTCAATGGCCGTCGGCCAATGAACTCACTGTGCTGGCCGGTCACGGCAATAACGCTGGCGATGGTTATCTGGTTGCGGTGCTGGCCAAGCGTGCGGGTTGGTTGGTTCGCATCCTGGCGGTGGGTGATCCCCAGCGATTGCAGGGTGATGCGGCGTTGGCGCATGCCGAGGCAGTGTCCGAGAGCGTCTCTATCGACGCCTGGAAAGCACAAGCCCAACTAAGCGGTATCGTGCTGGACGCATTGCTGGGCACAGGTCTGACGGGTGAGGTGCGAGCGCCTTACGCCGACGCCATCGCGGCGATCAATGMCTGTGGGTTGCCGGTGGCAGCGGTGGATATCCCTTCCGGTCTGTGCGCCGATACCGGTCGCGTCCTCGGTATTGCAGTACAAGCCGAGCTCACCGTCACCTTCATTGGATTAAAGCTGGGGCTGTTCACCGGCGATGCCGCGGATGTGGTCGGCGACCTGGTTTTCAATGATTTGCACGCCGATCCACAGCTCATTGAAGTTGCGGCGATCAGCGCTCGTCGTCTGACGGCCGGTAACCTGCCGCGTCCTGCGCCCCGATCCCCGACTTCTCATAAAGGTAAATTCGGCCATGTGTTGCTGATCGGTGGTGATCGCGGTTTGGGTGGCGCGATCCTGCTGAGCGCGCAGTCCGCGCTGCGCAGCGGTGCCGGCATGGTCTCGGTGGCAACCCGCAGTGAACATGTGCCAGCCGCGCTGGCGAGAATTCCGGAAGCCATGGTGTTGGGCACTTCGTCGGCCAATCAGTTGATGGAACTGCTGCAAAAAGTGTCCGTGCTGGTGGTCGGTCCGGGCTTGGGGCAGGTTGCCTGGGGGCGCAGTTTGCTGTCGGCGGCCGCCAATGCGCCGTTGCCGCAAGTCTGGGACGCCGATGCGTTGAACCTTCTGGCCGAAGAGCACGTGAGACTGCCCAAGGATTGCGTGATCACCCCGCATCCGGGCGAAGCGGCGCGATTGCTGGGGATCAGCACCGCCCAGGTGCAGGCTGATCGCCCGGCGGCGGCGCATGCGTTGAGCAAAAAATATACAGCTGCCGTGGTGCTCAAGGGCGCCGGCAGTCTGATCGCCAGCCCCGATGGGCGTTTGGCGTTGTGTCATCAGGGGCATCCGGCGATGGCCGCCGCCGGGTTGGGCGATGTGCTGGCCGGTCTGGTGGGCGCGTTGCTGGCCCAAGGCATGCAGGCGTTCGACGCCGCCTGTCTGGCGGTTTGGTTGCATGCCAATGCGGGTGAGCAACAAGGTAAATTCGGCCGTGGGCTGGCGGCCAGTGATCTGATCCCGGCCATTCGTCAGTTGTTGGAGGAGCAAGCACCGTGTCTGAAGTAACCCTGTACCTGGCTGATGAAGAGGCGATGACTGCATTTGGCGCACGTATCGCAAAAACCACCGAAGGGCACGGTCTGATTTTTCTGGAAGGGGACCTGGGGGCGGGGAAAACCACGCTGTCACGGGGCATCATTCGCGGTTTGGGGCATGAAGGCGCCGTGAAAAGTCCGACCTTTACCCTGGTTGAACCCTATGAGATCGGCGACATTCGTGCCTTCCATTTCGACTTGTACCGTTTGGTCGATCCGGAAGAGCTGGAGTACCTCGGTATTCGCGACTATTTCGACGACGACGCCCTGTGCCTGATCGAATGGCCCGATAAAGGTGCAGGCTTTTTGCCAAAGCCCGACCTGACCATTACCATTAGCCCGCAAGACAGCGGGCGTTCGCTGAAAATTTTATCCCAAGGCTCGCGTGGCGAGATTTGGTGTGCCGCTTTGGCATTGGAATCCAATTAAATGATGGGGTCAGGTATGCGCTTTCGCGCGATGGTAGCTGCCGTAGGATTGTTGTTTTTGGCGGTGACCGTCGACGCTTTGGCCGATGCGAAGGTCAACAGTGTTCGCCTGTGGCGGGCGCCAGACAACACACGGCTGGTGTTCGACCTGACAGGGCCCGTGCAACACAGCGTGTTCACGCTGACTGCCCCGGATCGACTGGTAATCGACATCAATGGTGCGACACTCGGCGCGCCGCTGAACGTCAACACCTCCAATACTCCGATCACTGCCATGCGCTCGGCTCAACGCACGCCGACCGACTTGCGGGTGGTCATCGACCTGAAAAAGGCCGTGACCCCGAAAAGCTTCTCCCTGGCACCGAACGCTCAGTACGGCAACCGACTGGTGGTGGATCTGTTTGATAGCGCCGGCGATGCCGCGCCGTCTCCCACGCCGACACCGACTCCAACCCCTTCGGTCGCCACGATGCCGGCAGTGCCAGTCACGCCGGTTGAGCCTGCGATCAAGCTTCCACCGGCACCGGCTGGCAAGCGCGACATCCTTGTGGTGATTGACGCCGGCCACGGTGGTGAAGACCCGGGCGCTTCAGGCTCTCGCGGCCAGAAGGAAAAAGACGTGGTATTGGCCATCGCCCGTGAATTGCAGCGTCAGGTCAATGGCATGAAAGGCTTCCGTGCCGAACTGACCCGTACCGGCGACTACTTCATCCCGTTGCGCGGACGTACTGAAATTGCCCGCAAGAAAGGCGCCGACCTGTTCGTTTCGATCCACGCCGACGCCGCGCCGTCGGCCGCCGCCTTCGGTGCGTCGGTGTTTGCCCTGTCTGATCGTGGCGCTACTTCGGAAACGGCCCGCTGGCTGGCGGACAGTGAAAACCGCTCCGACTTGATCGGCGGTGCCGGCAACGTCAGCCTCGATGACAAGGACCGCATGCTCGCAGGCGTTCTGCTTGACCTGTCGATGACCGCGTCCCTGACGTCCAGCCTGAACGTCGGCCAGAAAGTCCTGAGCAACATCGGGCGGGTCACGCCACTGCACAAGCAGCGTGTGGAACAAGCCGGGTTTATGGTGCTGAAGTCGCCAGACATCCCGTCGATCCTGGTGGAAACCGGGTTCATCTCCAACTCCAACGAAGCTTCCAAACTGGCCTCCTCGAATCATCAGCAGGCGCTGGCGCGTTCGATCAGCAGCGGCGTGCGCCAGTTCTTCCAGCAGAATCCGCCACCGGGCACCTACATTGCCTGGCTGCGTGACTCCGGCAAAATCGCCCAGGGCCCCCGTGATCACCGGGTGAGTCCGGGTGAGACCCTGGCGATGATCGCCGTACGCTATCAGGTCTCGCCGGCCACGCTGCGCAGCGCCAACAACCTGTCCAGTGATGAGCTCAAGATCGGTCAGCACCTGACCATTCCTGGCACTGAGTTGGCGGCCAAAGAATGAATCAGGTCGTGATCAACAGCGCTCGCATCGAACTGCTCAGCCCGCGACTGGCGAACCAGATTGCCGCCGGTGAAGTGGTTGAGCGCCCGGCTTCGGTGATCAAGGAATTGCTGGAAAACAGCCTCGACTCCGGCGCCAAGCGCATCGATGTCGATGTCGAGCAGGGCGGCGTCAAGCTGCTGCGGGTGCGCGATGACGGTAGCGGCATTTCTGCCGATGACCTGCCGCTGGCACTGGCCCGACACGCCACCAGCAAGATCCGTAACCTGGAAGACCTTGAACAGGTCATGAGCCTGGGCTTTCGCGGTGAAGCACTGGCCTCGATCAGCTCCGTGGCGCGCCTGACACTGACGTCCCGCACCCGCGACGCCGATCAGGCCTGGCAGGTCGAAACCGAAGGCCGGGACATGGCGCCTCGCGTGCAGCCGGCAGCCCATCCGGTGGGCACGTCCGTGGAAGTGCGCGATCTGTTCTTCAACACCCCGGCGCGGCGCAAATTCCTCAAGACCGAAAAAACCGAATTCGATCATCTGCAAGAAGTGATCAAGCGTCTGGCGTTGGCGCGTTTCGATGTTGCCTTTCATCTGCGCCATAACGGCAAGACCATTCTCAGTCTGCACGAAGCCCACGACGATGCGGCCCGTGCCCGGCGTGTGGCAGCCATTTGTGGCTCGGGTTTCCTGGAGCAGGCATTACCGATCGAAATCGAGCGCAACGGCCTGCATTTGTGGGGCTGGGTCGGTCTGCCGACGTTCAACCGCAGCCAGGCCGACTTGCAGTACTTCTTTGTGAATGGCCGCGCAGTGCGCGATAAACTGGTGGCTCACGCAGTGCGCCAGGCCTATCGCGACGTGCTGTTCAATGGCCGGCATCCGACATTTGTGCTGTTTTTTGAAGTGGATCCGGCGGGCGTCGACGTCAACGTGCACCCGACCAAACACGAAGTTCGCTTTCGTGACGGGCGCATGGTTCACGACTTCCTCTATGGCACTTTGCACCGCGCCTTGGGCGATGTGCGGCCGGAAGACCATCTGGCCGCACCGGTTGAAACGGCCATCGTTCGACCTACCGGCCTCGACGCCGGCGAGTTCGGCCCGCAGGGTGAAATGCGTCTGGCCGCCAATGCGCTGCTGGAGCAGCCGCAGGCGCAGCCATCGTTCAATCCCCCAGCGGGCTCGGGCGCCGGCGCCGGTTATCAGTACCAATACACGCCACGGCCTCAGTCCGGCGTGCCGGTCGCGGAAGCCCAGGCTGCCTATCGTGAATTTTTCGCGCCATTGCCCGAGGCCAATGCGGTCGCCCTGCCGGCCGGGCAAGACGATATTCCGCCGCTGGGTTATGCACTGGCGCAGCTCAAAGGGATCTACATTCTTTCGGAAAACGCTCAAGGGCTGGTGCTGGTGGACATGCACGCGGCCCATGAGCGGATCATGTACGAGCGCTTGAAAATAGCCATGGCCAGCGAAGGCCTGAGCGGCCAGCCGCTGCTGGTGCCGGAATCGCTGGCCGTCAGCCAGCGTGAGGCCGATTGTGCCGAAGAGCACATCGCGTGGTTCCAGCGCCTTGGCTTCGAATTGCAGCGTCTGGGGCCGGAATCCCTGGCCATCCGGCAGATTCCTGCTTTGCTCAAGCAAGCGCAAGCCAATCGCTTGGTCAGTGATGTCTTGGCTGATCTGATGGAATACGGCACCAGCGACCGGATTCAGGCGCATCTGAACGAGCTGCTCGGGACGATGGCCTGTCACGGCGCGGTTCGGGCGAATCGACGCCTGGCGATCCCGGAAATGAACGGCCTGCTGCGCGACATGGAAAACACCGAGCGCAGCGGTCAATGCAACCATGGCCGACCGACCTGGACCCAATTGGGCCTGGACGATCTGGACAAACTGTTCTTGCGCGGTCGTTGATGAGCCAGCTCCCTCCTGCGATTTTCCTGATGGGCCCGACCGCAGCGGGCAAGACCGACCTGGCCATCGAACTGACCAAAGTCCTGCCTTGCGAGTTGATCAGTGTCGATTCGGCGCTGGTTTACCGTGGCATGGACATTGGCACGGCTAAACCGTCGAAAGAAATCCTGAGCGAATTCCCACACCGCCTGATCGACATTCTCGACCCGGCTGAGAGCTATTCGGCGGCTGATTTCCGCCGGGATGCCCTGCAAGCCATGGCCGAGATCACCGCGCGCGGAAAAATTCCGCTGCTGGTGGGCGGCACCATGCTCTATTACAAGGCGTTGGTGGAAGGTCTTGCGGACATGCCCGCTGCCGATCCGGACGTCCGTGCGCAAATCGAAGAAGAGGCTGCACGCCTTGGCTGGCAAGCGCTGCATGAGCAATTGGCAGTCATCGACCCCGAGTCCGCTGCGCGTATTCATCCAAACGATCCGCAGCGACTCAGTCGCGCACTGGAAGTTTATCGCGTCAGTGGTCAGAGCATGACTGAGCTCAGGTTGCGACAATCTGTGCAAAGTACTGAAGCAGCCGCCTCGGGACTGCAACAATTGCCCTATACTGTCGCGAACTTGGCCATTGCACCGGCAAATCGTCAGGTATTGCACGAGCGAATTAAACAAAGATTCACTTTAATGTTGGAACAGGGATTCATTGACGAGGTCGTAGCCCTGCGTAAGAGAAGTGACCTGCATTCAGGGTTGCCGTCTATACGTGCGGTAGGCTACCGACAAGTCTGGGATTACCTGGATGGCAAGCTGACACAAGCCGAGATGCAGGAGCGTGGAATCATTGCCACGCGCCAATTGGCAAAGCGTCAGTTCACCTGGCTGCGCAGTTGGGCTGATTTACACTGGTTGGACAGCCTCGATTGCGACAATCTGCCGCGCGCCTTGAAATACTTGGGGACCATCTCCATATTGAGCTGAGTCCTTGCAATTGCCGTCTATCCTTGGGGGTGTGACGGCTAAAGCCATCTGTTTACCTATTTTTTATATTGAATCCTTAAAGGAGTGCGGCACATGTCAAAAGGGCATTCGCTACAAGACCCTTACTTGAATACTTTACGTAAAGAGAAAGTTGGGGTGTCCATCTACCTGGTCAACGGGATCAAACTGCAAGGCACGATCGAGTCTTTCGACCAGTTCGTTATCCTGCTGAAAAACACCGTTAGCCAAATGGTTTACAAACACGCTATCTCGACAGTGGTACCGGTTCGTCCAATTCGTCTGCCAAGCGCAACCGAATCCGAAGCGGGTGACGCTGAGCCAGGTAACGCCTGATAGGAGTCTCCTTTGTTCTTTGAGCGCCACGGTGGTGGTGAGCGAGTAATCCTCGTTCACTTGGATGGACAGGACCCTGAGGCGCGCGAAGATCCGCAGGAGTTTCAGGAATTGGCTAATTCGGCGGGCGCCGAGACCGTTGCGTTTTTTAACGTGCCGCGTCATCGGCCAACCGCCAAATTCCTGATTGGCAGCGGCAAGGTCGAGGAGCTACGCGACCTGGTCAAGGCCGAAGAGGCCGATCTGGTGATTTTCAATCACGTCCTCACGCCCAGTCAGGAACGTAACCTCGAACGTGTTTTCGAGTGTCGCGTGATCGACCGTACCGGTCTGATTCTCGATATTTTCGCCCAACGCGCCCGTACCCATGAAGGCAAGCTCCAGGTAGAACTGGCCCAGCTTGACCACATGAGTACCCGGCTGGTTCGTGGCTGGACCCACCTTGAACGCCAAGGTGGCGGTATCGGCATGCGTGGCCCGGGTGAAACGCAACTGGAAACCGACCGCCGTTTGCTGCGGGTTCGCCTGCGACAGATCAAGGGCCGGCTGGAGAAAGTGCGCAGCCAGCGTGAACAGTCTCGACGTGGCCGCATGCGTGCGGATATCCCTACCGTGTCACTGGTGGGGTATACCAACGCCGGTAAATCCACGCTCTTCAATAACGTGACGAAATCCGACGTCTACGCGGCTGACCAATTGTTTGCCACGCTGGACCCGACCCTGCGCCGTCTGGATTTAGACGATCTGGGGCCGATTGTCCTGGCGGACACTGTAGGTTTCATTCGCCACTTGCCCCACAAGCTGGTCGAGGCATTTCGGTCTACCCTCGAAGAGTCGAGCAACTCCGACCTGTTGTTGCACGTGATCGATGCGGCCGAACCAGATCGCATGTTGCAGATCGAGCAGGTGATGGTGGTGCTGGGTGAGATTGGTGCCCAGGACTTGCCGATACTCGAGGTCTATAACAAACTCGATTTGCTTGAAGGCGTTGAGCCACAAATCCAGCGCGACGAAAACGGCAAACCCCAGCGGGTCTGGCTGTCGGCGCGTGATGGCACTGGTCTGGAATTGCTTGAACAAGCCATTGCCGAGTTACTCGGCAGTGAATTGTTTATCGGTACCTTGCGCTTGCCGAGCCGCTTTGCTCGACTGCGGGCACAGTTTTTCGAACTCGGTGCGGTACAGAAAGAAGAACACGATGACGAAGGCATCAGTTTGCTGGCCGTTCGTTTGCCACGAGCCGAGTTGAATCGACTGGTGAGCCGCGAAGGTTTGCAGCCCAATGACTTCATCGAGCAACACACTTTGCAATAAAAGCCTGAGAAAGCGGTTGTGTCGTGGTGACAGGCATTCTGTAGCATTGGTCGGCGCGCCGTGGGTGCGTCTTTGCTTTATCAGATGGAGAGCGCTATGGCTTGGAATGAGCCGGGTGGCAACTCGAATAATCAGGATCCTTGGGGTGGCAAGCGTCGTAATAACGGCGACCGCAAGGGACCACCGGATCTCGACGAGGCCTTCCGAAAGCTGCAGGAAAGCCTGAACGGGTTGTTCGGTGGTGGTAAAAAACGTGGTGATGGCGGCGGTGGTCCGGGCAAGAGTGGCGGCTTTGGCGGCCTGCTCGGCATCGGCCTTGTCGTGCTGGCGGCCGTGTGGCTGTACAGCGCTGTTTACGTCGTCGACGAGCAGGAGCAAGCCGTGGTGCTGCGCTTCGGCAAGTACTACGAAACCGTCGGCCCGGGCCTGAATATCTATTTCCCGCCGATCGACAAGAAGTACCTGGAAAACGTTACGCGAGAGCGTTCGTACACCAAGCAGGGGCAGATGCTGACCGAAGACGAGAACATCGTCGAAGTGCCGCTGACCGTGCAATACAAGATCAGCAACCTGCAGGATTTCGTGCTGGATGTGGATCAACCGGAAGTCAGCCTGCAGCAAGCGACAGATAGTGCCTTGCGCCACGTGGTGGGTTCTACCGCCATGGACCAGGTACTGACTGAAGGTCGTGAGTTGATGGCCAGCGAGATCAAGGAGCGTCTGCAACGCTTCATGGATACCTATCGCACCGGTATCACCGTAACGCAGGTCAACGTTCAGAACGCAGCGGCACCGCGTGAAGTCCAGGAAGCCTTCGATGACGTGATCCGTGCCCGTGAAGACGAGCAGCGTTCGCGTAACCAGGCTGAAACCTATGCCAACGGCGTCGTGCCGGAAGCCCGTGGCCAGGCCCAGCGTATCCTCGAGGATGCCAATGGTTACCGTGACGAAACCGTCTCGCGTGCCAAGGGTGAGGCTGATCGCTTTACCAAACTGGTTGCCGAGTATCGCAAGGCCCCTGAAGTCACCCGCGAGCGTCTGTACCTGGACACCATGCAGGAAGTCTTCAGCAACACCAGCAAGGTTCTCGTGACCGGCAACAAGAATGGCCAAAGCAATCTGCTGTACTTGCCGCTGGACAAGATGATTCAAAACAGTTCGGGCGGTAATGCGCCGGTAACCGGTTCGGCCGCAGCCTCCAGCAACACGGATGTCACGCCGCATGTCACTGACCTGCCGCAAACGCGCACAAGGGAGACCCGCTGATGAGCAATAAATCGCTGATCGCCCTTATTGTTGGCGTCGTCGTGGCAATCGCTGCCTGGAACTGCTTCTACATCGTGGCTCAGACCGAGCGTGCGGTGTTGCTGCAGTTCGGTCGCGTGGTCCAGGCTGATGTTCAGCCGGGCCTGCATGTGAAAGTGCCTTACGTTAACCAGGTGCGCAAATTCGACGCACGCCTGATGACGCTGGATGCACCGACGCAACGCTTCCTGACGCTGGAAAAGAAAGCCGTCATGGTGGATGCCTTCGCCAAGTGGCGCGTGAAAGATGCCGAGCGCTTCTACACTGCAACATCCGGCCTCAAGCAGATCGCCGACGAGCGTCTGTCCCGTCGTCTGGAATCGGGCCTGCGTGACCAGTTCGGTAAGCGCACGCTGCATGAAGTGGTTTCTGGTGAGCGTGACGCGCTGATGGCTGACATCACTGCTTCGCTGAACAAGATGGCGGAAAAAGAACTGGGTATCGAAGTCGTCGATGTTCGGGTCAAGGCCATCGATCTGCCGAAAGAAGTGAACCGCAGCGTGTTCGAGCGTATGAGCACCGAGCGTGAGCGTGAAGCTCGCGAGCATCGCGCCAAGGGTAACGAGCTGGCAGAAGGCATTCGTGCCGACGCCGATCGTCAGCGCCGCGTGCTGCTGGCTGAAGCCTATCGTGAATCTGAAGAGGTTCGCGGTGACGGTGATGCCCAGGCCGCTGCGATCTACTCCAAGGCCTACGGCCAGGATCAGGAGTTCTACGGTTTCTATCGTAGCCTGCGTGCCTACCGTGAAAGTTTCGCGAACAAATCCGACGTCATGGTCCTGGACCCAAGCAGCGACTTCTTCCGTTACCTGGAAAAAGCCAAGCCTTGATACCGCGTTGACCTGAATCGTCCCCCGCCTGGCGGCTAAAGCCTCTGGCGGGGTGATCCTTTGGGAAAACGTGTGTATGATGCGGCAGCCGGGAAATTCCCGGCTTTTTTGCGTCTGCACGTTTGATTGCTGTTTTTAGGCAGGCGCCGAGTCGAATGGCTCGACAGTTTTTCGAGGAAAGTGGTTAGCGAAGCCGGTAAAAGGCTTTTCGCTTCGTTGTTCATGCGCGTGGTTTGTGCAACGAGCCAATCATTTTCTGCTTCACTCAAGGCTCGGCCGAGGGCTGGCCGCCCGGATCATAGGGGAATGGCGTAATGGCGACGGTAGACCGCTGGCTGCTGCCAGATGGCATCGAAGAAGTACTGCCACCAGAAGCGGCGCGCATTGAAGTAGCGCGTCGTCAGGTGTTGGATCTGTTCCAGAGCTGGGGTTACGAGTTTGTCGTGACTCCCCATATCGAGTACCTGGAATCCCTGCTGACCGGCGCGGGCTCGGACCTCGATCTGCGTACCTTCAAGGTCATCGACCCGCAATCGGGCCGGCAGATGGGTTTCCGTGCCGACATCACGCCGCAAGTGGCACGCATTGATGCGCATACCTTGCGTCGTGAAGGCCCGAGCCGTCTGTGCTACGCCGGTAGCGTGCTGCATGCTCAGCCTCGCGCCTTGTCGTCCTCTCGCAGCCCGATTCAGTTGGGTGCCGAGTTGTATGGTGATGGCAGCCCGAGCAGCGATGTGGAAGTCATCAGTCTGATGCTGGCTATGCTGCAACTGGCCGACGTGCCGGATGTGCACATGGACCTCGGTCATGTCGGTATCTACCGTGGCCTGGCCCGCGCCGCCGGTTTGTCCGGTGAAGTCGAGCAGCAGTTGTTCGATGCGTTGCAACGCAAGGCCATCGATGAGGTCATTACCTTGACCGAAGGCCTGCCTGCCGATTTGTCGGGCATGCTGCGTGCACTGGTTGATTTGTGTGGCGGCCGTGAAGTGTTGAGCGCTGCCCGCGAGCGTCTGGGGCATGCGCCGGCTCCAGTTCTGGCTGCTCTGGACGACCTGCTGGCGATTGCCGAGCGTCTGTCCGTGCGTTTCCCGGAACTGCCGCTGTACTTCGACCTGGGCGAGTTGCGCGGTTACCACTACCACACCGGTGTGGTGTTCGCGGTATTTGTACCGGGTGTTGGCCAGTCCATTGCCCAGGGCGGTCGTTACGACGACATCGGCGCCGACTTCGGTCGCGCTCGTCCGGCAACTGGCTTCTCTACTGATTTGAAAACCCTGGTGACCCTGGGGCGTGCTGAAATCGAGCTACCGTCTGGCGGTATCTGGATGCCTGACAGTACGGATACGGCACTCTGGCAGCAGGTTTGTCAGTTGCGCAGTGAGGGTCAGCGTGTCGTTCAGGCATTGCCTGGACAACCTTTGGCCGCCGCCCGTGAAGCGGACTGCGACCGGCAATTGATTCTGCAGAACGGGCTTTGGCAAGTATCGCCACTGGCCTCTTGAGTTTTCCCGCCGGCGCTGCCGGCACCAAGTTTGCGCGAATGAGGACAAGTGTTATGGGTAAGAATGTCGTAGTCCTGGGCACCCAATGGGGTGATGAGGGCAAAGGCAAGATCGTTGATCTGCTGACCGAACATGCTGCCGCCGTAGTGCGCTACCAAGGTGGCCACAACGCTGGTCACACCTTGGTGATCGACGGCGAGAAAACCGTCTTGCACCTGATCCCCTCGGGCGTGCTGCGCGAAGGCGTGCAGTGCCTGATCGGTAACGGCGTGGTGGTTGCACCCGACGCTCTGCTGCGGGAAATCATCAAGCTGGAAGAGAAAGGCGTGCCGGTGCGTGAGCGCCTGCGTATCAGCCCTTCCTGCCCGCTGATCCTGTCCTACCACGTAGCGCTGGACCAGGCCCGTGAAAAGGCCCGTGGCGAGCTGAAGATCGGCACCACCGGTCGCGGCATCGGCCCGGCATACGAAGACAAGGTGGCACGTCGCGGTCTGCGCATCGGTGACTTGTTCCACCGTGAGCGTTTCGCCGCCAAGCTGGGCGAGTTGCTGGATTACCACAACTTCGTACTGGTCAATTACTACAAAGAGCCGGCCATCGACTTCCAGAAGACGCTGGACGAGTGCATGGAATACGCCGAGCTGCTCAAGCCGATGATGCTCGACGTCACCGCTGAGCTGCACGAACTGCGTCGTGCTGGCAAAGACATCATGTTCGAAGGCGCCCAAGGCTCCCTGCTGGACATCGACCACGGTACCTACCCGTACGTCACCAGCTCCAACACCACCGCAGGTGGCATCGCCACCGGTTCGGGTTTTGGTCCGATGTACCTGGATTACATCCTGGGCATCACCAAGGCCTACACCACTCGCGTGGGTTCGGGTCCGTTCCCGACTGAGCTGTTCGACGACGTGGGTGCTTTCCTGGCCAAGCGTGGTCACGAGTTCGGCGCGACTACCGGCCGTGCCCGTCGTTGCGGCTGGTTCGACGCCGTCATCCTGCGTCGCGCTATCGACGTCAACAGCATCTCGGGCCTGTGCCTGACCAAGCTGGACGTGCTGGACGGTCTGGAAACCATCAACATCTGCGTTGGCTACAAGAACCAGGATGGTGCAGTGATCGACGCACCGACTGACGCCGACAGCTACATCGGCCTGGAGCCGGTGTACGAAGAGATGCCGGGCTGGACCGAATCCACCGTCGGTGCCAAGACGCTGGAAGAGCTGCCGCAAGCCGCTCGTAACTACATCAAGCGCGTTGAAGAGTTGGTCGGTGCGCCGATTGACATTATTTCGACGGGCCCGGACCGCAACGAAACCATCGTTCTGCGTCATCCGTTTGCTTGATAAGTCATTGAAGTGAAACACAAAGGGTCCTTAATAGGACCCTTTGTCGTTTCTGCCTGTGGGACGGCATGACCTTTGCTGTGATGTTGATTAAAAGCATCGCTTCCAGCGCGCCATCAATTTAATGGCGCCAAAGCAGAGGGATTATAAGTGTCAGCCGTTCTCTCACTGTTACAAAGCCGTTTGTTGCGGCCCGTGTTCGTTACCCYTGGTATCGCCCTTTTGGTGCAGGTGCTGGTGGCTGTTGCCCTGACCCGGAGCACAGTGACCGCGCTGGAAGCCGATTTGGGTGTGCGTCTGGGGGCCGACAGTCAAAAACTTTCTGGCGAGCTCGAGCAGGCGGGGCGTGAAGTCACGTCGAGCCTCGACAGCCTCTCGACCAGCACACGTCAGCGTCTCACGGCCGGTTTGTCCTCGCGTTTGGAGGAGGAGCAGGCGCAGTTGCGCGCGACGCTGGAAAAGGATCTGAAGGACTCCGCCAATGACATGGCGCAGCTTCTGGCCTCGGTCGCTCCCCGCGCAATGTGGGACAGCGACGTTCCAACCCTGTCTGAATTCGCCCGCCGGGCCCAGCGTAATCCCAATGTGTTGTTCGTGGTTTATGACGATGCAACGGGGCAGCACCTGACGCGCTACCTCAACCGTGAAAACCCGATCAACAAGGCCTTGCTGGAAAAGGGGCAGGGCGAGCGGGCGCTGGACAAGGTGCTGGATGCGGCGAAGAACGATCCTTCGGTTTACTACCTCGAAGCCTCGATCAATCCCAACGGCGTGGAAATCGGCAAGGTTGTGATGGGGGTTTCGACTGCCTCGGTGGAAACCGACCTGGCAGCCCTGGACAAGCGCTTCTCGGCGTTGATTGCCAGCAGTGATCAACTGGTCGGCGACAGCCTCAAGGGCGCGGCCGCAGACAGTGCGGCGGCCATGCGTGCGCGATTGCAGTCGGCTCAGTCCACCGCCTCCGAAATGAAAGCCAATACCACCAATACGGTGCAGGAAGCGGCAGCGACCTTGCGCTGGCGCATCGGCATGTTCCTGGCGCTGGTCGGTTGCGGTGTGCTGCTGTTACTGGCCGTGGTGCTCGGGCGTCGGGTGGTCAACCGCTTGAAGATGCTGATCAGTGCCATGGATGACCTGGCGGCGGGCGAGGRTGACCTGACCAAGCGTGTGCAGATCAACAGCAAAGATGAAATCGGTGACATGGCTTCGGCGGTCAATCGCTTTGTGGATAAGTTGCAGCCGATTGTGCGCGAGGCGGGTGATGTCGCTCAGCGTACCGGTGTGGAAATCGGCGCCATGACCCTGCGTAACGCCGGGGCGGACAAGGCCGCAGGCATGCAGCGCGATGAAGTGGCCGAGAGCCTGCGGGCGCTGTCGCAAATGGCCGATGAAGCCCAGTCTGAAAGTCACGCCATGCAGGCCGCTTTGCAGCAGGTGGTGGACATCCGTTCGGCCACTGATGAAAACACCCGGACCTCGGCGAAAGTCGGCAGTCTGATCGAGGCGCTGGCCGGGCAGGTCGACACCGGTGCGAAAGTCATCGAGCGGCTGGCGCAGCAGAGTGAGCAGATTGAAGTGGTGTTGACGGTAATCCACGGGATCGCCGAGCAAACCAATTTGCTGGCACTGAACGCCGCCATCGAAGCGGCGCGTGCGGGCGAGACCGGTCGCGGGTTTGCTGTGGTGGCAGACGAAGTACGGGCGCTGGCAAGCAAAACGCAGAGCTCGACTGGCGACATTCAGGCGCACATCGTTGCCTTGCAGCAGGGGGCGCGTGAGGCGGTGGCTGCGATTGGCCAGGCGGGGCGTCAGGCCAGCGAAGGGTTGCTGGTGTTGCGCGACAGTGCGCGGTTGCAGCAGTCGGTGCAGGCGTCAGTCGAACAGGTGCATGCCGCGATTGGCCTGGCCACTCAGGCCGCGGCCCATCAAGCGCAAGGGGCGCAGGCCGTGCGTGGTCGAGTTGAAACCATCCATGCGCAGGCTGAGAAAGCGGCTCAAGCGGTGGTTGAAACCACGGCCAGTGGCAAAGTGCTGGATGGGCTGGCGGCACAGTTGAAGGCGAGCCTGGGGCAGTTCAGGGCGTGATGGGTTGTCTGGGCTGACCCCGTCGCGGGCAAGCCCGCTCCCGCGGTGTCATCTGTTGTGCACAACATGTGTGTTCTCAGAAGTACCTGTGGGAGTGGGCTTGCCCGCGATAACGATTTCAGCGGCTCAGATACATCCGGGTTGTTAATAGATAAACCGGCAATCCCGACACAACAATCAACAGCACCGCATAAGGCGCCGCTGCCGCAAACTCCACGTTCGCGGTATGCGCCCAAACCTCTGTCGCCAGCGTATTAAGCCCGGTCGGGCTGAGCAGCAGCGTCGCCGTCAGTTCCTTCATGGCGTCCAGAAACACCAGCGCAAATGCCGCGCCCAGCGCCGGGAAGATAATCGGCAAGGTCACCCGACAAAACGCACTGAAGGACGACGCCCCCAAGGTGCGTGCCGCTTCTTCCAGTTGTGGTGCGGCCTTGTTTAGTGCCGTGCGGATCGGCGCTTGAGCCAGTGGTAGAAACAGCAGCGCATAAGCGATCAGCAACAATGCCGATGTCTGGTACAGCGCCGGCACATAGTGCAGGGCGAAATACACCAGCGTCAGCGCAATCACCAGCCCTGGCAGCGCATGCAGCAAGTACGGCAAGCGCTCGGCCCAGATTGCCAATTGCCCTTTATGGCGCACCACCAGCAGTCCGACCGGTACTGCCAGCATCAGGCACAGTGCGGCGCCACCGAGAGAGAGTGCCAGGGATGAGAGCAGGGCTTCGCCGATCGCCGCCACCGGGAATGCGGCCGATGAGCCGACCGCCAGCCAATACGCAAGCATTCCCAGCGGAATGCCACTGCCGATGATCGCCAGCGTCAAGCAATAAAGCTGTCCAGCACCTGCCCAGCGCCCCAGTCGGACCTGTTCCGCATGCCGCGCCGCGCCTTGACCGGTGCGCACGTGACGACCTTTGCCGCGCACTCGCAGTTCGAGCCACAGCAAGACCAGGCACAGCGCCAGCAATACGGCGGAGAGCATGGCGGCATTGGCATTGCTGAACTCCAGCTCGAATTGCTGATAAATCGCCGTGGTAAAGGTTTGCAGGCCAATGATTGAAAGGGCGCCGAACTCCACCAGCATGTGCAGCGCAATCAACAAGGCCCCCGCCAGTAGCGAGGGCCAGAGCAGTGGCAGGGTGATTCTGAAAAACACCCCCCAGCGATTCTGTCCCAGGGTTCGTGCGGACTCCTCCAGAGCGGGGTCGAGATTGCGCAAGGTTGCCGCCACCGGCAAAAATACCAGTGGATACTTGGACAGGGTCATCACCAGGATTGCCCCGCCCAGCCCTTCGAAGTGAGCGCTCAGCGAGACCCAGGTAAAGCTGCTGACAAACGCCGGCACGGCGAACGGCAAGCAGAGAATCACGCCCCACACTCGCCGCCCGCGCAGATTGCTGCGTTCCAGCAACCAGGCCAGTGACAAACCGATCACGCCACATGACAGCGTCACGCCAGCCATCAGTGCCAGCGTATTGCGTAACAGTCCGAACACATAGGGCCGCCACAGCAAATGTAACGCCTCGGCCCAACCGGCTTGCCAGGCCTTGAGTCCCACGTACATCAGCGGCAGCAGGCTCAGCGCTACCAGCAGCAGAACCGGTAGCAGCAGCCAGATTGAYGGCCGTTTGCGTCGTGGCACGTAGCCCTCGGAGTTGGGGCTGGATAACGATGCGCTCATCAGTTCAGGCCGACATCGCGTTCCAGGTCCAGCGCCTGTTCGGCGTTGCCGAGATCGGCTGGCGTGACGTCGGGCGCTTGCAGTTCGCTGAAGGGCTTGAGGCCGCGATCCGATTCCATGCCTTTGTGCAGCGGGTATTCGGCGGTGGTCTGGGTGATCACGCGCTGACCTTCTTCGCTGGCCATATAAGCAAGGAGTTGCTGGGCTTCTTTGGGGTGTTTACTGGATTTCAATACGGCAGCGCTGGAAACAGTGATCAGCCCGCCGACGTCGCCGCCGGTGAAGTAATACAGTTTCGAATCGAGCTGACCCTTCTCGCGTTGCAGCGCGAACCAGTAATAGTTATTCACTAGTACGGTGGCGACTTCGCCATTCTCCACGGCCTTCAGGGCGACCATGTTGTTGCTGTAGGTCTTGCCAAATGCGCGCAGGCCGGTCAGCCATTCTTCGGCTGCATCCATGCCGTGCACTTTGATGATCGCGACGGCCTGTTCCTGAAAGGCGCCGCTGGTAGGCACGAAGCCGACTTTGCCTTGCCATTTCGGGTTGGAGAATTCCATTACCGACTTTGGCAGGTCCTTCTCTTCAATCAGCTTGGGGTTGTAGGCAACGACCCGGACTCTGGCCGTAATGCCAATCCAGGTGCCATTGCCGGCGACGTAGTCTTTGGGTAAAACCGCCAGCGTGGCGTCGTCGGCCTTGGCGAGCACGCCTTGTTCGCCCAGTTTGTTCAGCGGCGGCGATTCTTCGGTATAGATCACATCGGCGGGGGAGCGATCGCCTTCTTCCATGATCTGGCTGGCGAGCTGGTTGCTGCTGCCTTTGCGCACATTGACGTGGATGCCGGTCTTGGCTTCGAACGCTTTGGCTATGGCGTCACCGACTTCCTTGTGTTGGCCGTTATAGAGTGTCAGGGAAACCGGGTCGGCAGCCTGGGTGAGAGGAGAGGCGAGTACCAGGCCGAGGAGCGTGAAGGTCAGGCCGCGGCGCAGGGTATTTTGAAACATCATTCGCAGGGTTCCTCACTGTCGCATTGCAAAATCTTGCAACAATGATAAACGATATTGTTTCTCAAGTGCGCCTTGCGGTGCTGGGAAGTGGCTGCTAGAGCGGCTGTCTCAGCACTTGTAGCAGCTGGCGAAGCCTGCGTTCGGCTGCGAAGCAGTCGTGAGATCAGGCGATGCGGTGTGCCAGGAAGTCCGCGCGTTCAGGATTTACGCCTGCTTCGCAGCCGAACGCAGGCTTCGCCAGCTGCTACAGGTCGTGTATTTCTTGAGGGGGGGGGAGGTTTTCGGATGCCAGAAACGCAAAAACCCGCTTTCGCGGGTTTTTGTGAAATCCAAGGTCGTAACCTTGAATTTGAATTGGTGCCCAGAAGAAGACTCGAACTTCCACGACCTTGCGGTCACCAGCACCTGAAGCTGGCGTGTCTACCAATTTCACCATCTGGGCATTTATCGCAAGCGTTGCCGCTGTTGATGTGGCGCACTATACGGAGAGCGTTTTGATCTGTAAACCCCTGATTTAGATTTAATAAATCAAACGCTTAGAATGCAAAAACCCGCTTTCGCGGGTTTTTGTGTGAGCCTTGAAATTGAACTAATCTCAAGCTCGAAATTGGTGCCCAGAAGAAGACTCGAACTTCCACGACCTTGCGGTCACCAGCACCTGAAGCTGGCGTGTCTACCAATTTCACCATCTGGGCAGTATCGGCAGCGCGTCTGCGTCGTCGATGGCGCGCACTATACGGAGCGTCTTTTTAACTGTAAACCCCCGGAATCAAAAAAACCTGGAAAATTTCGCCAGTGGTCTTCAAATCAGCTTTGCAGTGTCGATAAAGGGCTTTAGATGGGCTGTCATAGCCTGAAATTTCCCGTTTCATTACGCCTATGCCAAACTAACCCGCATATAGACAAGGTGAAAACTCTCTAATGGCCGATTGGCAGTCCCTCGATCCCGAGGCCGCTCGTGAAGCGGAAAAATATGAAAACCCTATTCCTAGCCGTGAACTGATCCTTCAGCACCTCGCTGATCGAGGTTCGCCTGCTAACCGCGAGCAACTGGTCGAAGAGTTTGGTCTGACCACGGAAGACCAGATCGAAGCCCTGCGCCGCCGCCTGCGCGCCATGGAGCGCGACGCACAACTCATCTATACCCGTCGTGGCACGTATGCGCCGGTGGACAAGCTCGACCTGATCCTGGGCCGCATCAGCGGTCACCGTGACGGCTTCGGCTTCCTGGTCCCGGACGACGGCAGTGACGACCTGTTCATGAGCCCGGCGCAAATGCGCCTGGTGTTCGATGGTGACCGTGCCCTGGCCCGTGTTTCCGGCCTCGACCGTCGCGGTCGCCGTGAAGGCATGATCGTCGAAGTGGTCTCCCGTGCTCACGAGAGCATCGTGGGTCGCTACTTCGAAGAAGGCGGTATCGGCTTCGTGGTTGCGGATAACCCGAAGATCCAGCAGGAAGTGCTGGTCACGCCGGGCCGCAATGCCAACGCCCAGATTGGTCAGTTCGTTGAAGTGAAGATCACTCACTGGCCGACCCCACGCTTCCAGCCGCAAGGCGACGTGGTCGAAGTCGTGGGCAATTACATGGCGCCGGGCATGGAGATCGATGTTGCCTTGCGCACCTACGATATTCCTCACGTCTGGCCCGAAGCGGTCTTGAAAGAAGCGGCCAAGCTCAAGCCGGAAGTCGAAGAAAAAGACAAAGAGAAGCGCATCGATCTGCGCCATCTGCCGTTTGTGACCATCGACGGTGAAGATGCGCGCGACTTCGATGACGCGGTTTACTGCGAATCCAAGCCGGGCAAGCTGCGCCTGTTCTCCGGCGGTTGGAAGTTGTACGTGGCGATTGCCGACGTTTCCAGCTATGTGAAACTCGGTTCGGCACTGGATGCAGAGGCTCAGGTTCGCGGTAACTCGGTGTATTTCCCCGAGCGCGTGATCCCGATGCTGCCAGAGCAACTGTCCAACGGCCTGTGCTCGCTGAACCCTCAAGTCGATCGTTTGGCCATGGTTTGCGAGATGACCATCTCCAAGTCCGGCGAAATGACCGACTACTGCTTCTACGAAGCGGTTATTCACTCCCATGCCCGTCTGACCTACAACAAGGTCAGCGCCATGCTCGAAACGCCGAAAGCCACCGAGGGGCGCAAGCTGCGCGGTGAGTACACCGACGTTGTGCCGCACCTCAAGCAGCTGTACTCGCTGTACAAGGTGTTGTTGGCGGCCCGTCATGTGCGTGGCGCGATCGATTTCGAAACGCAGGAAACCCGGATCATCTTCGGGACCGAGCGCAAGATTGCCGAAATCCGTCCAACCGTTCGCAACGATGCACACAAGCTGATTGAGGAATGCATGCTGGCGGCCAACGTGGCCACCGCCGAATTCCTGAAAAAGCACGAAATCCCGGCGCTGTACCGCGTCCACGATGGTCCGCCGCCGGAGCGTCTGGAAAAACTGCGGGCCTTCCTTGGCGAACTCGGCCTGTCCCTGCACAAAGGCAAGGACGGCCCGTCGCCTAAGGATTACCAGGCATTGCTGGCAGGTATCAAGGATCGTCCGGATTTCCACCTGATCCAGACCGTCATGCTGCGTTCGTTGAGTCAGGCAGTGTATAGCGCGGATAACCAGGGCCACTTCGGCCTGAATTACGAAGCCTATACCCACTTCACCTCGCCGATCCGCCGCTACCCGGACTTGCTCACGCACCGGGCGATTCGCAGCGTTATCCATTCCAAGCAGGATACCCCGCACGTTCGCCGTGCTGGTGCGATGAGCATTCCGAAGGCGCGTATCTATCCGTACGACGAGGCGGCCCTCGAGCAACTCGGCGAGCAGTGCTCGATGAGCGAGCGCCGTGCGGACGAAGCCACTCGCGACGTGGTGAACTGGCTCAAGTGCGAGTTCATGAAGGACCGCGTTGGCGAGTCGTTCCCGGGTGTGATTACCGCCGTGACCGGTTTTGGCTTGTTCGTCGAGCTGACAGACATTTATGTCGAAGGCCTGGTGCACGTCACCGCGCTGCCGGGCGATTACTACCACTTCGATCCTGTGCATCACCGCCTGGCCGGTGAGCGTACCGGCCGCAGCTTCCGCCTCGGCGATACCGTTGAAGTGCGCGTGATGCGCGTTGACCTCGACGAGCGCAAGATCGACTTTGAGATGGCTGAAAAAACCATCAGCGCGCCGATTGGCCGCAAGAAGCGCGGTACTGAAGCTACAGCGCCAGCCGCCTCTGCAAAATCAGCGGCAGAGCCGGCCCCGGCGAAAACCGGTCGTCGTCCTGCCAAGGAAAAGGCTCCAGAAGCCTATCGCCCAAGCGATGCGGCGGCGAAAAACGCCGAGCTGCGCAAAAGTCGTGAAATGAAACAGGCGTTGCTGTCTGAAGCGAAAAGCGGCGGTAAAGCGGCGTCTGGGGGAAAGACCGGACGGTCGGCGCCTGACAAGGCCCCCGGCGGCAAGCCAGCAAAACCAAGCAAACACCGTAAAGGCCCGCCAAAAGCGGGTTCGGCCCCGGCTGCCAAAAGTGGCGGGGCGCGTAAACCGAAGGCGAAGTCATGAGTCAGTTGGAAAAGATCTACGGCGTGCATGCGGTAGAAGCGTTGCTGCGTCACCACCCGAAACGCGTCAAGCAAATCTGGCTGGCTGAAGGTCGCAGTGATCCGCGTGTGCAAACGCTGATCGCGCTCGCTGCCGAAAACCGCGTGGCCGTCGGCAATGCCGAGCGCCGTGAGCTGGATGCCTGGGTTGAAGGCGTGCACCAAGGCGTGGTGGCGGACGTGAGTCCGAGCCAGGTCTGGGGTGAGGCGATGCTCGACGAGCTGCTGGATCGCACCGACGGAGCACCGCTGTTGCTGGTGCTCGATGGTGTGACCGACCCGCACAACCTGGGTGCTTGCCTGCGGTCGGCCGATGCGGCCGGTGCGCTGGCGGTGATCGTGCCGAAGGACAAATCAGCGACGCTGACGCCGACGGTGCGAAAAGTGGCGTGTGGCGCGGCGGAAGTGATTCCGTTGGTCGCCGTGACCAACCTGGCGCGCACCCTGGAAAAACTCAAGCAGCGTGGCTTGTGGGTCGTCGGTACGGCGGGTGAAGCCGAGCAGAGTCTGTATCAGCAAGACATGACCGGCCCGACCATCCTGATCATGGGGGCTGAGGGCAGCGGCATGCGTCGCCTGACTCGCGATCTTTGCGATTATCTGGTGCACCTGCCGATGGCCGGCAGCGTCAGCAGCCTCAACGTTTCCGTGGCGACTGGCGTGTGTCTGTTCGAGGCTCAGCGTCAGCGTAGCGTCAAAGCTGCCGGGGCTTCCAAGAAGTCCTGATCCTGTTGTAGTCCCTGTGGGAGCGAACCTGCTCGCGAAAGCGGCGTAACATTCAGCATCAATGTTGAAAGTTATGCCCCCTTCGCGAGCAGTCTCGCTCCCACAGTGTTTTGTGTCTGGGCAAAGATCGATGGTTGTTCAAATAATCACCAATTGCCTTGCGCCTCTTCTGTCCCTTCTCTACAATTGCGCCCCTTGCTGTGACGGCAGGCACGCATGTGTCTATCGCAGGCAAGTCCATAAGTGTCATTCACTCCTTGTCTGACCGCTTTTGAGCGGCAGGCTACAACCCGTAAGGAGCATTCATGCGTCATTACGAAATCATCTTTTTGGTCCACCCGGATCAAAGCGAGCAAGTCGGCGGCATGGTTGAGCGTTACACCAAGCTGATCGAAGAAGACGGCGGCAAAATCCACCGTCTGGAAGATTGGGGCCGTCGTCAACTGGCCTACGCAATCAACAATGTTCACAAGGCTCACTACGTGATGCTGAACGTTGAGTGCACTGGCAAGGCCCTGGCCGAGCTGGAAGACAACTTCCGCTACAACGATGCAGTGATCCGTAACCTGGTCATCCGTCGCGAAGAAGCCGTTACCGGCCAATCCGAGATGCTCAAGGCTGAAGAAAACCGCAGTGAGCGCCGTGAGCGTCGCGACCGTCCTGAGCACTCCGACGCCGAAGGCGTTGATGGTGATGACAGCGACAACAGCGATAACGCTGACGAGTAATCCACGGACCTTTTAAGGAGCCTATCAAATGGCACGTTTCTTCCGTCGTCGTAAATTCTGCCGCTTCACCGCTGAAGACGTGAAAGAGATCGATTACAAAGATCTCAACACTCTGAAAGCTTATGTATCCGAGACCGGCAAAATCGTTCCAAGCCGCATCACCGGTACCAAAGCACGTTATCAGCGTCAGCTGGCCACCGCTATCAAGCGCGCCCGCTTCCTGGCCCTGCTGGCCTACACCGACAGCCACGGCCGCTGAGACCGGGCAGTCGACTCGTAGCAAAGGATTGAATGCATGCGCGCCATAGCTGAGTTCATCATGCGCGGCCGCATGCAGGCMACTCTCGTAGTGGCTGGATGCGTAACATTGCCGTTGTTGTATTGGTTGGGTGCTGCCGCAGGATGCCTTGTGCTTCTGCGGCGCGGATTGAAGGACGCCGTTGGCGTCCTTGCCCTGGGAATGCTGCCGGCGTTGATCTGGTGGCTTTACTCGGATGACCCTCGGGCACTTCTGGTGCTGTTGGGTTCTTCGAGCCTTGCGTTGGTTTTGCGCGCAAGCGAATCCTGGGACCGCGTGCTGCTGGTCAGCATAGCGATGGGAGTGGTGTTTTCGGTGGTGCTGGGGGCGACTTTTGGTCCCCAAATCGAGATGCTGGCGCAGGCGTTGATAAAAGTCATGCCGTCGCTACTCGGTGATGTCTACGAGAAGTTATCGGTAGACGAGCAAGCGCATTTTGCGTCCCTGATTGCACCGGTCCTGACCGGCCTGATTGCGGCATTGTTGCAAATCGTCAGTGTGCTGAGCCTGATTGTCGGGCGCTACTGGCAGGCGTTGTTGTACAACCCGGGTGGTTTTGGTCGCGAGTTTCGCGCCATCCGTTTCCCGTTTTTGCCGGCGATGTTGCTGCTGGCGTGCATGCTTCTGGGGCCGAACATCGGTCCACAGATGGCCATGTTAACGCCGTTGTGCAGCGTACCGCTGGTGTTCGCCGGGCTGGCCCTGATTCACGGGCTGGTGGCGCAAAAGCGACTGGCCAGGTTCTGGCTGGTGGGGTTGTACGTCACGCTGTTGCTGTTCATGCAGCTGATCTATCCGTTGCTGGTGGTCTTGGCCATCGTCGACAGCCTGATTGATTTTCGCGGTCGTTCGGCACCGAAAGATGCCGATAACGCGAACGGTGAAGGTTAAAAGTTAAGAGGATTTTCACATGCAACTGATCCTTCTGGAAAAAGTCACCAACCTGGGCAACCTGGGTGACAAAGTGAACGTTAAGGCTGGTTACGGTCGTAACTACCTGCTGCCTTACGGCAAAGCTACCGCTGCGACCCCAGCCAACCTGGCTGCGTTCGAAGAGCGTCGCGCTGAGCTGGAAAAAGCCGCAGCAGACCGTAAGACTTCGGCTGAAAACCGCGCCGCCCAACTGGCTGAGCTGGAAGTGACTATCACTGCCACCGCTGGTGACGAAGGCAAGCTGTTCGGTTCGATCGGCACCCACGACATCGCTGATGCACTGACCGCCTCTGGCGTTGAAGTTGCAAAAAGCGAAGTTCGTCTGCCGAACGGCACCATCCGCAACGTAGGCGAATTCGACGTAGCCGTGCACCTGCACGCCGAAGTTGAAGCCACCGTACGCGTTGTCGTGGTAGCAGCTTAAGCAACACCAGATCGGCTGGCGGCTTGCCCGTCAGACGGTTAACATCGGGCACGATCCTGTTTACAGGTCGTGCCCTTTGTCTTTCTGAAACCTCCAATTTCAAGTGGCCATGAACGATATCTCCGCTCCCGAGCAATATGATCTGCAAACCGCTTCCCTGAAGGTGCCTCCGCACTCCATCGAGGCCGAACAGGCTGTGCTCGGTGGCTTGATGCTGGACAACAACGCCTGGGAACGCGTGCTCGATCAAGTGTCGGACGGCGATTTCTATCGACATGACCACCGCCTGATCTTCCGCGCGATTGCCAAGCTGGCAGACCAGAACTCGCCGATCGACGTCGTGACCCTTGCCGAGCAATTGGACAAGGAAGGTCAGACATCGCAAGTCGGTGGCCTCGGCTACCTGGGTGAGCTGGCAAAAAACACGCCGTCCGTCGCCAACATCAAGGCTTACGCACAGATCGTTCGCGCTCGGGCAACCTTGCGCCAGCTAATCGGTATCGCTACCGAAATTGCCGACAGCGCGTTCAACCCGGAAGGCCGTACGGCTGAAGAGATTCTCGACGAAGCCGAACGGCAGATCTTCCAGATCGCCGAGGCCCGGCCAAAAACCGGCGGCCCGGTGAGCGTGAATGACCTGCTGACCAAGGCCATCGACCGCATCGATACGCTGTTCAACACCGACAACGCCATCACCGGCCTATCCACTGGCTACACCGACCTCGACGAGAAAACCAGCGGCCTGCAGCCGTCCGACCTGATCATCGTCGCCGGCCGTCCGTCCATGGGTAAAACCACCTTTGCGATGAACCTGGTGGAAAACGCCGTGTTGCGCAGCGACAAGTGCGTACTGGTTTACTCGCTGGAAATGCCAGGTGAATCGCTGATCATGCGTATGTTGTCGTCCCTGGGTCGTATCGACCAGACCAAGGTCCGCGCCGGTCGCCTGGATGACGACGATTGGCCGCGCCTGACCTCGGCGGTCAACCTGCTCAACGATCGCAAGCTGTTCATCGACGATACGGCCGGTATCAGCCCATCGGAGATGCGTGCGCGGACTCGCCGATTGGTGCGAGAGCACGGCGACGTCGCCCTGATCATGATCGACTACCTGCAATTGATGCAGATCCCAGGTTCCGGCGGTGACAACCGGACCAACGAGATTTCCGAGATCTCCCGTTCCTTGAAAGCCCTGGCCAAGGAATTCAACTGCCCGGTAGTGGCGCTGTCGCAGCTCAACCGTTCCCTGGAACAACGACCGAACAAACGCCCGATCAACTCCGACCTCCGGGAATCCGGAGCGATCGAGCAGGATGCTGACGTGATCATGTTCGTGTACCGGGATGAGGTGTATCACCCGGAAACCGAGCACAAAGGCATCGCCGAGATCATCATCGGCAAGCAGCGGAACGGTCCGATCGGCACGTCACGCCTGGCGTTCATCGGCAAATACACCCGCTTCGAAAACCTGGCGCCGGGTAGCTACAACTTCGACGACGAGTAAGTTACTCCGCGTCTGATGTGGCCTCATCGCGAGCAAGCTTTGCTCCTACAGGTGTTCGCAAACCGCCTGTAGGAGCAAAGCTTGCTCGCGATGAACGATAACGCAGTCCTCGTTCATGCGCCGCGTTTGAGCCAACACCAATTTCCGACCATAGCCGTCGGAATTGGTTATTTTTTGTGCTATATTCCGCGCCCGCGATTTTTCATCTCAACACCGGTCATCGTCATGCAAACAGCCAAGCCGTTATTTGACTATCCCAAGTACTGGGCCGAATGCTTCGGTCCAGCGCCATTCCTGCCGATGAGCAGGGAGGAGATGGATCAGCTTGGCTGGGATTCCTGCGACATCATCATCGTCACCGGTGATGCGTACGTTGACCATCCGTCGTTCGGCATGGCGATTATCGGCCGGCTGCTGGAGTCGCAAGGCTTCCGCGTCGGGATCATTGCCCAGCCGGACTGGCAGTCCAAAGACGACTTCATGAAACTCGGCGAGCCGAACCTGTTCTTCGGTGTCGCGGCCGGCAACATGGACTCGATGATCAACCGCTACACCGCCGACAAGAAAATCCGTTCCGATGACGCCTACACCCCTGGCGGCATGGCGGGCAAACGTCCGGACCGCGCCAGCCTGGTTTACAGCCAGCGCTGCAAGGAAGCCTACAAAAACGTGCCGATCGTGCTCGGTGGCATCGAAGCTTCCCTGCGCCGCATCGCCCACTACGATTACTGGCAGGACCGGGTTCGCAACTCGATCCTGATCGACGCCTGCGCCGATATCCTGCTTTACGGTAACGCCGAACGTGCCATCGTCGAAGTCGCCCAGCGTCTGTCCTACGGTCACAAAATCGAAGACATCACCGATGTGCGCGGTACCGCGTTCATCCGTCGCGATACGCCGAAAGACTGGTACGAAGTCGACTCCACGCGTATCGACCGTCCGGGCAAGATCGACAAGATCATCAACCCGTACGTGAACACCCAGGACACCCAGGCCTGCGCCATCGAGCAGGAAAAAGGTCCGGTTGAAGATCCGACTGAAGCCAAGGTCGTGCAGATCCTGGCCAGCCCGAAAATGACCCGCGACAAGACTGTGATTCGTCTGCCGTCGGTTGAGAAAGTCCGTGGCGACGCGGTTCTTTATGCTCACGCCAACCGTGTGCTTCACCTGGAAACCAACCCGGGCAACGCCCGTGCGCTGGTGCAGAAGCACGGCGAAGTCGATGTCTGGTTCAATCCGCCGCCGATTCCGATGACCACCGAAGAAATGGACTACGTGTTCGGCATGCCTTATGCGCGCATACCGCACCCGGCGTACGGCAAGGAAAAGATCCCGGCCTACGACATGATCCGTTTCTCGGTGAATATCATGCGTGGCTGCTTCGGCGGCTGCACCTTCTGTTCGATCACCGAGCACGAAGGCCGGATCATCCAGAACCGCTCCGAAGAGTCGATCATTCGCGAAATCGAAGAGATCCGCGACAAGGTGCCGGGTTTCACCGGCGTCATTTCCGACCTCGGCGGCCCGACCGCGAACATGTACCGCATCGCCTGCAAGAGCCCGGAAATCGAATCCGCGTGCCGCAAGCCATCGTGCGTGTTCCCTGGCATCTGCCCGAACCTGAACACCGACCACTCGTCGCTGATTCAGCTGTATCGCAGCGCCCGTGCCTTGCCGGGTGTGAAGAAGATTTTGATCGCTTCCGGCCTGCGTTACGACCTCGCGGTCGAGTCGCCGGAATATGTCAAAGAGCTGGTGACCCACCACGTCGGTGGTTACTTGAAGATCGCCCCGGAACACACCGAGGAAGGTCCGCTCAACCAGATGATGAAACCGGGCATCGGCAGCTATGACAAGTTCAAGCGCATGTTCGAGAAGTACTCCAAGGAAGCCGGGAAAGAGCAGTACCTGATTCCGTACTTCATCGCCGCCCACCCGGGCACCACCGATGAAGACATGATGAACCTGGCGCTGTGGCTCAAGGGCAACGGCTTCCGTGCCGACCAGGTGCAGGCGTTCTACCCGTCGCCGATGGCTACTGCCACCGCGATGTACCACTCGGGCAAGAACCCGCTGCGCAAGGTCACCTACAAGTCTGACGCGGTTACCATCGTCAAGAGCGAAGAGCAGCGTCGTCTGCACAAGGCGTTCTTGCGTTATCACGACCCGAAAGGCTGGCCGATGCTGCGTGAAGCGCTGACCCGTATGGGCCGCGCCGATCTGATTGGACCGGGCAAGAACCAGTTGATCCCGCTGCACCAGCCGTCGACCGACAGCTACCAGAGCGCCCGTCGCAAAAACTCGACACCGGCCGGTAGCCACAAGGTTGCAGGTGAAAAGACCACCAAGATCCTCACCCAGCACACCGGTCTGCCACCACGTGCCAGCGATGGTGCTAACCCGTGGGACAAGCGTGAACAGGCCAAGGCTGCGGCGTTCGCCCGCAACCAGCAGGCGGCCAAGGAGCGCAAGGACGCAGCCAAAGGCAAAGGTCCTAAACCCGCCCGCAAGCCAGTCGTACCGCGCTAAGTCGCGCTTGAACTGAACAGAACGCCAACCTGATCGTTCCCATGCTCCGCGTGGGAATGCCTCTAGGGACGCTCCGCGTCCAGTGACGCGGAGCGCCACGGGCTACATTCCCACGCGGGAGCGTGGGAACGATCACGCCCACCCCCCTTCCTCGCAACATTTGCGTGCAACTGCGCCCAACCTATTTCCCGCATCGCCCGATTTTGGTGCTGTACTGCCTCAAGCAAATGGAGAAAGCGCCAGCGTTGCCGCGATGGCATAAGTCTTGCGCGCTTTCAAATACGCTTAGGGCTCGCAGGAGGCACGCCGTGTCGATTCATGYCGCATTGCACCACGTCACTCATTACCGCTATGACCGCGCTGTCGAGTTGGGGCCGCAGATCGTTCGCCTGCGCCCGGCCGCCCACAGTCGCACGCGGATACTGTCCTACGCGCTGAAAGTCTCGCCCGAGCAGCACTTCATCAACTGGCAACAAGACCCCCAGGGTAATTACCTGGCGCGGTTGGTGTTCCCGGAGAAAACCGATGAACTGCGGATCGAAGTCGATCTGCTCGCGGAAATGGCGGTCTTCAATCCGTTCGACTTCTTCCTTGAGCCCTACGCGGAGAAAATCCCTTTCGCCTACGCCGCCGACGAGCGCAAAGAACTGGCGCCGTACCTGGAAACCTTGCCCCTGACGCCGACGTTCAAAACCTACCTGGACGGCATTGACCGCACGCCGCTGCCCAGCGTGGATTTTCTGGTTGCGCTGAACCAGCGCCTGAGCGAAGACATTGGCTATCTGATTCGCATGGAGCCGGGCGTACAAACGCCCGAGCACACCCTCGAGCAGGCCTCCGGCTCCTGCCGCGACTCGGCATGGCTGCTGGTGCAACTGCTGCGTAACCTCGGCCTGGCGGCGCGTTTCGTCTCGGGCTATCTGATTCAACTCACCGCCGACGTCAAAAGCCTCGACGGTCCGTCAGGCACTGAAGTGGACTTCACCGACCTGCACGCGTGGTGTGAGGTGTACTTGCCCGGTGCCGGCTGGATCGGCCTGGATGCGACGTCAGGGCTGTTTGCCGGTGAAGGGCACATTCCGTTGGCGTGCAGTCCTGATCCTGGCTCTGCAGCGCCGATCAGTGGCTTGGTCGAACCGTGCGAATGCGAGTTCACCCACGAAATGTCCGTTGAACGGATCTGGGAAGCGCCACGGGTCACAAAACCCTACACCGACGATCAATGGCAGGCGATCCAGGCATTGGGTCGGCAAATCGATGCCGACTTGTTGGAGGGTGACGTGCGCCTGACCATGGGCGGCGAGCCGACGTTTGTGTCCATCGATGACCCGGACGGCGCCGAATGGAACACCGCTGCGCTGGGGCCGGACAAGCGTCGCCTGTCCGCCGAGCTGTTCCAGCGCATGCGCAAACATTACGCCCCCAAAGGCCTGGTGCATTTCGGTCAGGGTAAGTGGTACCCCGGCGAGCAACTGCCGCGCTGGTCACTGAACTGCTATTGGCGCCGTGATGGCGTGCCGATCTGGCACAACGGTGCGTTGATTGCCGATGAGCAGGAAGACTACGGCGCCGATGGCGCACTGGCCGGACGGTTTCTGGCGAGTGTGGCCGAGCGCTTGAAGATTCCCACACGCTATGTATTCGCGGCCTACGAAGACAATTTCTATTACCTCTGGCGTGAGGGCACATTGCCGCAAAACGTCAGCGCCGAAGACTCACGACTGGAAGAACCGTTGGAGCGTGCGCGACTGCGCAAGGTCTTCAGCCAAGGCCTGGATAAAGTCATCGGCCATGTGCTGCCATTGGCGCGCACTGCCAAGGGCGATCAATGGCAAAGCGGCCGCTGGTATTTGCGTGAGGAACATTGCCGATTGGTGCCAGGGGATTCGCCGCTGGGCTACCGCTTGCCACTCGGCTCGCAACCCTGGGTCAAAGCGGCGGAGTACCCGTTCATTCATCCCGCGGATCCGAATCAGGATTTCCCGGCGCTGCCCGACACCGCACAACTGCAAAGCCAGGGCACTGGCGCGGTCACCGAAGAGCGAGAGCCAAAGATTGACGAGTCCGCCGACTGGCTGACCCGCACGGCCTTCTGCGCTGAGGCCCGGGAAGGGCGGTTGTACTTGTTCATGCCACCGCTGGAACGGGTCGAGGATTACCTGGAGCTGGTCAGCGCCATCGAAGCTACCGCTGAAGAATTACATTGCCCGGTGTTGCTGGAAGGCTATGAGCCGCCGAGCGATCCGCGCCTGAGCAATTTCCGGATCACCCCGGATCCCGGCGTGATCGAGGTCAACGTGCAACCGTCCGCGAACTGGGATGAATTGGTCGAGCGCACCGAATTTTTGTACGAAGAAGCGCGCCAGACCCGATTGACCACCGAAAAATTCATGATCGATGGCCGGCACACGGGAACCGGTGGCGGTAACCATTTCGTGTTGGGCGGCGCGACCCCGGCGGACTCACCGTTCCTGCGTCGCCCCGATCTGCTGCGTAGCCTGATCAGCTACTGGCATAACCATCCGTCCCTGTCCTACCTGTTTTCCGGGTTGTTCATCGGCCCGACGTCTCAGGCGCCGCGCGTCGATGAGGCGCGCAACGATGCCTTGTATGAGCTGGAAATCGCATTCGCCCAGATGCCCGACCCCGGCGAGGAGTGCGCGCCGTGGTTGGTGGATCGGCTGCTGCGTAACCTGCTGATCGACGTGACCGGCAACACTCACCGGGCCGAATTCTGCATCGACAAACTCTATTCGCCGGACGGTGCTACCGGACGCCTCGGATTGCTGGAGTTGCGTGCCTTTGAAATGCCGCCGCATGCACGCATGAGCCTGGCGCAGCAGTTGTTATTGCGGGCACTGGTGGCGCGGTTCTGGCGCGAGCCCTATGCGCCGCCGAAACTGGCGCGTTGGGGCACGGAGTTGCACGACCGTTTCCTGTTGCCGCACTTCATCGAACAGGATTTCGCCGATGTGATCGTTGATCTCAATGCGGCCGGTTACCCGGTGCGGGCCGAGTGGTTCGCCGCGCATCTGGAGTTCCGTTTTCCCAAGGTCGGCGATTACGCGGTCAGTGGCATTGAGCTGCAATTGCGTCAGGCGCTGGAGCCCTGGCATGTGCTGGGCGAGGAGGGGGCGGTCGGCGGCACGGTGCGCTATGTGGATTCGTCGCTGGAGCGCTTGCAAGTCAAGCTCACAGGGCTGGCGCCGCAACGTTATCTGCTGACCTGCAACGGCGTTGCGGTGCCGTTGCAACCCACGGGGCGGGTCGGCGAGTTTGTCGCCGGCGTGCGTTTTCGCGCCTGGCAACCGGCCAACTGCCTGCACCCGACCATCCCGGTCCATGCGCCGTTGGTGTTCGACCTGCTCGACACCTGGATGCAACGTTCACTGGGCGGCTGCCAGTACCACGTGGCCCATCCGGGTGGGCGCAACTACGACAGCCTGCCGGTGAACGCCAACGAGGCCGAGAGCCGGCGAATGGCGCGGTTTTTCCGCATCGGACACACGCCAGGGAAACTTCCTGTACCGAATGTGGAGATGAGCGACGAGCTGCCGATGACACTCGATTTGCGACGTTTCTAAACCGTACACGACGCTCGGACTTTTCGTATATCCGGGCGTCATGTGCCTGCGCTAGTCTGACCGTTCCTTGCTGTCTGCCGAGCTTTCCATGCCTGACCTGCTTGATCGCTACCCGCTGACAACGGGCACTTACCACGAACTGCTCGACGACAGCGGCGCCGTGCGCCCGCACTGGCGTCGGCTGCTCGACCAATTGCAACGCAGCACGCCTTCGCAATTGGTGCAGCGTCAGGCCTTGTTGACCCGCCAGATCCAGGAAAACGGCGTGACCTACAACGTCTACGCCGACCCCAAAGGCGCAGACCGGCCGTGGGAACTGGATCTGCTGCCACATGTGATCGCAGCGGATGAGTGGCGGCAGTTATCGGCGGGTATCGCCCAGCGGGCGCGTTTGCTCAATGCGGTGCTGGCGGACCTCTATGGCCCGCAGCGATTGATTGCCGAAGGACTGCTGCCAGCGGAACTGGTGTTCGGACATAACAATTTCCTCTGGCCCTGTCAGGGCATTACGCCCCCGGATGGGGCGTTTTTGCATCTTTACGCAGTGGATCTGGCGCGCACACCCGATGGTCGCTGGTGGGTCACGGCGGACCGCACTCAAGCCCCGTCCGGCGCCGGTTATGCCCTGGAAAACCGCACCATCGTGTCCCGGGCCTTTCCCGAGTTGTACCGCGATTTGAAAGTGCAGCATCTGGCCGGGTTCTTCCGCACGCTTCAGGAAACGCTCGCCAGGCAGGCACCGAGTGATGACGACGCGCCGCTGATCGTGTTGCTCACACCGGGGCGGTTCAACGAAAGCTATTTCGAACACCTTTATCTGGCGCGTCAGCTCGGTTATCCGTTGGTGGAGGGCGGCGACCTGACGGTGCGTGATGCCACGGTTTATCTGAAAACCCTGAGCGGCTTGCGCCGGGTTCACGCGATCATGCGCCGGCTTGACGATGACTTCTGCGACCCGCTGGAATTGCGCACTGATTCCGCACTGGGTGTACCGGGATTGCTCGAAGCCGTGCGGCAGGGACGGGTTTTGGTGGCCAACGCACTCGGCAGCGGTGTGCTGGAGTCGCCGGGACTGTTGGGCTTTCTACCGAAGATCAATCAATTCCTGTTCGGCGAAGAACTGATCCTGCCGTCCATCGCCACCTGGTGGTGCGGCGAGGCGCCGGTACTGGCCCAGGCGCTGGAAAAACTGTCGGAGTTGATGATCAAACCGGCCTTCCCGTCGCAAAGCTTCGCACCTGTATTTGGCGGCGATTTGAGTGAAAAACAGCGCGAAGCCCTGGCCGAACGCATGCAGGCACGTCCTTATGCCTATGTCGCGCAAGAAATGGCGCAGTTGTCCCAGGCGCCTGTCTGGCAAGCGGAGGACGGTCAATTGCAACCGCGAGCCATCGGCATGCGTGTTTACGCAGTGGCCAGCCGTGACGGCTACCGGGTTTTACCCGGCGGTCTGACCCGGGTTGCTGCCGAAGCGGATGCTGAAGTGGTGTCAATGCAGCGCGGTGGTGCGAGCAAGGACACGTGGGTATTGGGTGATCGTCCTCCCAGCGGCGAGCAATGGAAAACCCAACGCACCATTGGCGTCCATGATCTGGTGCGGCGAGACCCGTATCTGCCGTCGCGCGTGGTGGAAAACCTGTTCTGGTTTGGCCGCTATTGCGAACGTTGCGATGACAGTGCGCGACTGCTGCGGATCATGCTCGCACGCTACGTGGACGGCGATGATCCGCAAGCCTTGCAGGCGGCCGTTGACCTCGGTGAGCGGCTGAACCTGTTGCCCGATGAGGGCGAACTGCCGGAACGCCTGTTGGCGGCGTTGCTCGGTGAAGACTGGCCCTTCAGCCTGCGCTCCAATCTGCAACGCTTGCAGTGGGCCGCCTCGCAAGTGCGCGGCAAACTCTCGCGGGAAAACTGGCAGGCGCTGGTGGAGTTGCAGCGTGAGGCCATGGAGCTGGAAACCCGTGAGCCCGATTTCGGTGAGCTGCTGGATTTCCTCAATCGCCTGGTGATGTCGCTGGCAGCGCTTTCAGGTTTCGCGCTGGACGACATGACCCGGGACGAAGGCTGGCGTTTCCTGATGATCGGTCGGCGGATCGAGCGGTTGCAGTTTCTCAGTGGCAGCCTGGCGGCGTTTCTGCGCGGTGCCGGGGCTTTCGATCAGGCGGGCCTGGAATGGTTGTTGGAGTTGGGCAACAGCAGCATCACCTACCGTTCGCGGTACCTGGCGGTGGCGCAACTGCTGCCGGTGCTCGATCTGTTGCTGCTCGATGAGCAAAACCCTCACGCCGTGCTGTTCCAGTTGAAGCTGGTGACTCGAACCTTGAAACGTTTGAATGACGACTTTGGTGCCCCTCGTGAAGAAGGGTTGCCGCTGTTGGTGGAGCGACTGGCGCGGTTTGATCTGGGGTGTCTGGAGAATTCGTTGTTTGGCGAAACCAGTGTTCGTGCCGCGCTCGATGGTCTGGCCGATTTGCTGCAAGAAATCGCCGATGCCAGTGGGCAAGTGTCGGATCGCCTGGCGTTGCGCCATTTCGCCCATGTAGATGATGTCAGCCAGCGCACGGTGTCCGTCTGATGAGTGCCCATTACCAGATTTTCCACGACACCCATTATCACTACGACAGCCCGGTGTCGCTGGCCCAGCAGCTCGCGCATCTATGGCCGAGACCCTGTGCCTGGCAGCGCTGCACCGCCCAACAATTGCAGATCAGTCCTGACCCGACCGCGCGCCGGGATGAGCTGGATGTGTTTGGCAATCCGCTGACCCGGTTGGCGTTTGAGCGCCCGCATGATGAGTTGCTGGTCAATGCCAGTCTCACGGTCGAAGTCCTGGCCCGGCCAACGCTGGATTTCACTCAGTCACCCGCCTGGGAAGTTACCCGCGACGCGCTGACTTACAGCAGTCAGCCAATGTCGTCTGACCTGCTTGAAGCGTGCCGTTATCGATTCGAATCACCCTACGTGCATTTGAAGCGCAATTTCGTCGAGTTTTCCGAGAGCTGCTTTCCGGTTGGCCGACCACTGTTGCTGGGTGTACAGGCGCTGATGGAGAAAATATTCAGCGAATTCACTTTCGACGCCGAAGCGACCCAAGTGGCGACGCCGTTGGTGGAAGTGCTGGAGCGCCGGCGTGGCGTCTGTCAGGATTTCGCCCACCTGATGCTGGCGTGCGTGCGCTCCCGTGGGTTGGCCGCTCGCTACATCAGCGGTTATCTGCTGACACAACCGCCACCGGGCCAGCCTCGGCTGATCGGCGCCGATGCGTCGCATGCCTGGATCTCGGTGTTTTGCCCGGTACTGGGTTGGGTCGATTTTGACCCGACCAACAACATACAACCGGCGCTCGAACACATCACCTTGGCATGGGGCCGGGATTTCTCTGATGTTTCGCCGTTGCGTGGGGTGATTCTGGGCGGCGGCAATCATGACCCGGAAGTCCGCGTCACCGTGATGCCATTGGAGTAACAAAGATCCATAGATGTAGGAGCGGGCTTGCTCGCGAAGACGGAGTGTCAGTCGTTACTTATGTAGCTGATACACCGCCTTCGCGAGCAAGTCGGATCGCCGCATCGCCGCTCCCACAGGGAATATGCAGTGTTTTTTGGAGGGCATTTCAGAGGGGGACTGTGAGGGTCAGCAAAGTAACTGCTGACCCTGGACACAGATCCGGTGGGCCCGATCAGATCATCCGGCCCTGAGGGTCTCAGGCGTCGGGCGCCTGATCTTTCGGTGCTTCAGTTTCGTCTGTAGCCACGTCGCCTTCGGCATCGGGGTTCAGTGCTGCGGCGTCTTCTTCAGCTGTAGCTTTCTTGCGCTGAAGCTTTTCCTCTTTCTTCTGCTCCTTGGCCAAGTCTCTCTGACGTTTGGCGAAGGAATAATTAGGTTTAGCCATGGGCGATCCTCTGGGGTCGAAGGTGAGGTTGAGCGGCGCATATTCTGCCCTGTATCGGTGCCAAGCCGTTAGCTGGGTTTTTGATCGGTCCATTTTGGCGGGACCGACGGTTGCCAGGCGTCCAGTGCGTCGAGCAGGGTTTGCGGCGATTCGCTCGTTTGCAGCATGTCACGGTGTGGTGCGCGAACGAAGCCTTCGCCGACGATATGATCAAGAAAACCGGTCAATTTGCTGTAGAAACCGTTCACTTCGAGCAACCCCAACGGCTTGCCGTGGTAGCCGAGCTGGCCCCAGGTCCAGACTTCGAACAGTTCCTCCAGCGTGCCGAGACCGCCGGGCAGGGCGATAAACGCGTCGCTGAGTTCGGCCATCCGCGCCTTTCGCGCGTGCATGCCGTCGACCACTTCCAGGCGCGTCAGGCCGCTGTGGCCGATTTCCTTGTCCTTGAGGCTTTGCGGGATGATCCCGATCACTTCGCCGCCGGCCGCCAATGCCGCATCGGCGACAATCCCCATCAAGCCGACGGCACCGCCGCCATACACCAGGGTCAGCTTGCGCTCAGCCAATGCTCGCCCCAGGGCGGCAGCCGCTTCACGATAAGCCGGGTTGGTGCCGGTGCTGGCGCCGCAAAATACACAAACAGACTTCAAAGACATGTTTTTCTCCATGGTCAGGATGGCCACAGAGTAAAGGCAGGCACGCAGCGTTCCAAGGTCTAAACTTCGCGTTTGGGAGTTTCGTAGGTACCGCTGGCGCCACAGGCATATGCGGCGAGCAAACTGCACAACAGGCTATTGAAGGACATGACCGGCGCTCCAGATGAGTGATGACGGCCTGATGATAGGGCCGTACCAGACACTTGGCTGGTAGATTGTGTCGATAGGTGTCATAGCCTGAAAGTTGTATACAATTTATGATTCAGGTCATAGGAACTTGCGAAGATTTCAGGCAGTCTTCTGTCCATTCGCACTTTTGTTAACCCTGCCTTGGAGATTCACCATGTTTGCCAAACTTGTTGCGGTATCCCTGCTGACACTGGCCAGTAGTCAATTGATGGCTGCAGAATGCAAAGTCACCGTTGACTCCACTGATCAGATGTCCTTCGACAAGAAGGCCATTGAGATCGACAAGAGCTGCAAAACGTTCACTGTCGAACTGACTCACTCCGGCAGCCTGCCGAAGAACGTCATGGGCCATAACTGGGTGCTGAGCAAAGAAGCAGATATGCAGACGATTGCCAGCGCTGGCCTGGCCGCTGGTATCGACAAGAACTATCTGCCGGAAGGTGATGCACGCATCATCGCCCACACCAAAATCATCGGTGCCGGCGAAACGGACTCGGTGACCTTCGACGTGTCGAAGCTGGCCGCTGGCGAAGCCTATGGCTTCTTCTGCTCGTTCCCGGGCCATATCGCGATGATGAAAGGCACTGTGACGCTGAAGTAATCCGGCGCTCTGGAACCTTGGATTTTAAAACTAAGGTTCCAGAGATCTGAACGTACCGAGGTCGAGTTCGAATCCGATCGAAGRTATGCGGGCTCTTTCCTCGTTCCTGTCTAAAAAATGTTTTTGATTCGCATGCTCGAGTGGATGGCCGACAGCATTTTCTCCGGGTGGCAGGCAATCGCTCATCTGGCTGGCTTCCGGGGTCGGCATCGTTTGCCATGAGCAACGTATCGTCTCGCTCCTCAACGAAAAGAAATCGGGAAGTAGAGTATTGCCTGAGGCTGGCGTCTGCGTCTGCGCGAGGGTTGCTACAGGGCAGCAAGCGAGGGTCAGCGCGGCAGCAATGTGTCGGATGACGTTCGGTAGGAGGGCCATTCTGGAGTCCGGAGAGTAGGCGGAAATGGACTCTGTGCTGGTGCCTTCTTTTGATCAATGGGCATCCATTGATTTGGGAAAAGCCCTACGTCGTTTTAAGGTCTTTCGTTCTATTCGTCTTGTTACTTTGAAAAACGTTGAGATCATTCAGCGCAGAGAGCGAGCGATCCAAAGAAAAGCGTCCACTTGGGACGCTTTTTTTGTGTCCTGCATTTGGCCGTGTCATCGGCCATCGCGGGCAAACCCGCGATGGCGTCTCCTGCCCCCCAAATATCAAGGTGCAAACGGCATCACGCGCTTGTGGTGAGTCTTTTTGTACGTGTCGCAGATGATCTTGAACGCTTCCTCACGCACCGGCTCGCCGTGCAGGAATGCGTCGATTTCGGCGTAGGTCACGCCGTGCGACGCTTCGTCCGGTTTGCCCGGCGAGAGGTCTTCCAGATCGGCTGTCGGGATTTTTTCCACCAGCGATTCCGGTGCGCCGAAACTGCGGGCGATATTGCGGACCTGATTTTTAACCAGGCCGCTGAGTGGCGCCAGGTCGCAGGCGCCATCGCCGAACTTGGTGAAAAAACCCATCACGGCTTCTGCTGCGTGGTCGGTGCCGATCACCAGGCCGTGGGCTGCGCCCGCGATGGTGTACTGAGCGACCATGCGC